>JAWODX010000129.1:0-8565 GCA_046483085.1 Planctomycetota bacterium | reverse complement strand
TCTAACACGACAACGCTGCTTTTCCTGGCTGCCTGCGCTCCGGCAGCCCCGCGCAATGGCCGGGCAGGCAGAAATGCCTGCCCCACCGGCCAGAGTCCGCCGCATCGGTGGGGCAGACATTCTTGTCTGCCACGACACAGGTGAAGAGTTCCGTCCTGTGTTCCGCGCCCGTGCCTTACGCCCATCCGCTTGCGACACTGTAGCGTTGCCGTGCTAACACACATAGGACCTATAAGAGACTATCTCAAAATGGTACGGCCTTCCAGGCCGTGGGTATTCACGGGCAGGATGCCCGTGCCACGGCTGATCCGCCCTTTTGAGATAATTTCTAAGACCTACAAGTCTTGTCGGACCGAGAGCCGAACGTTGTCCCCGATCACTTCTTCTTCAACGGCGGGCCGTCCGGGTCCCAGACGTACTTGCCCTCGTTCTCCTGCCAGAACGCCTGCCACCGCTTCTGGACCAGGCTGTTGGCCGGCAGCTCATCGACGCGGACGCCCGCCGGTTTGCCGTCCTCGGGCACCAGCCGCTTGCCGGTGGCCAGGTCCGGGTCGAACATCAGCGAGAGCGCCCGCAGCGCGTTCTCGGCCGAGCCGGGTTTCTTACTGGTCAGCAGCGTGATCAGCGGGGCGACGGATTTCGGGTCGGCGATCCGGGCCAGCGCGGTGGCGGCGATTGACTCCGCCCGATCGCCGTGCCCGCCGCGCCAGTGCGGCGCCCGGCCGCGGGCGACGAACCAGACGAGCTTCGGCACCGCCTTGCGCGACCGGATCCGGCCGAGCCCGCGCAGCACCCGGTTCAGGTTGTTGCCCGTCAACTGGTCGCCGGCCCCGAGCTCGGCCAGGAGCGACGTGGCCGCGCCCTCCGGGTCCTCGCTCTCGGTCAGCATCAGGATCGCCGCACGGCGTAAGTACCAGTAGTGCGCCCCCTTGCCCTCCCCCCGCCGGGTGTTGCCGAGCAGGATACTGAGCGCCTCGACCTCCGGCTTCCCGATCGCGAACCCGCCCGGATGCATCTCGGTCAGGATTGCCGTCTCCGCCATCTTGTACACGTACGGCTCTTCCGAGAGCGCCCCGTTCATCAACACGGCCAGGCCGCTCGGGTCCTTGTTCTCGAGCAGCACGTAGGCGGCCGTCACCTTCACCAGCTCCGACTCGTCGGCGAGCGCCTTCTCGAGCAGCTCCTTCCGCAGCCCGCCGAGCCGGCTCTGCCACAATCCCCAGCAGACCGCGAGCCGGAGCCGCTCGCTCCCGTCCTCCAGGTACTTGCCGAGCAGGGCCCGGGCCTCGTTCTCGGGCCAGTCGGGGACCTGGCGCGGCGCCGCCTGGGCCAGGACGACGCGGGCGTCGTCGATGTTCGCCAGGGCGCCGACGGCCTGGCCGGCCACCTTCATGACGAGCGAGTCCCAGTCGAGCCGGTGGAGGAGCGTGGGGCTGACCTGCGCCGCCTCCTCCTGGAGCTCGGCGACGCGGGTCTCGGCATTGAGCAGGCGGAGCGTCTCGCGGCGGGCGGGGAGGTTCCTAGTCTCCGCGAACTCGTTCGCCAGCTCGGACAGCGTGCGGCCGGGCAGCGTCACCGTGCACTGGCCGGAATCCTCGTAATCGAGCGCCGCCCGGACGATCCGCTGGTTGGTCATGTCCCCGATGTAGGCCGCCTCGTCGGATACCGTCACCGAGCGCGGGTCCGCGAGCGGAATCCCCCGGCCGCCGTCGTCGGGGTTGCCGTACCGCCCGAACGTCGTGATCTCGTTCCCGTTCTTGTCCAGCACGACGATCCGGCAGCGGAGCTGATCGGGCACGAAGACGCGGGCGAACCCGTCGAGGTCGAACCGCGGCGTCCAGCACTGGCACCCCTCGCGGTTCAGCGCCGGCCGGATCATCGACACCCCGTAGTAGCTCCACAGCGCGCCCTCGGTCACGAAGTCGCCGCGCCCCTCGGCGGTGGTGAACTGCATCTGCCCGGGCTTCAATTCGCGCTCCTGCGGTGCCTTCGCGCTGAGCATCGTCACCCGGCCGCCCTCCGGCCGGAACTTGAGCAGGCTCCCGTAGTGATGCACGTATCGATCCAGGCGCTTCATCTCCGCCACGTCTCGCAGCTCGTCGGGCACCGGCTTGCCGAGGGGCTTTAGATGGTCGAGCACGTAGATGTTTCCCGCCCGGTCCACCCGGATCCCGGCCGGGCTGCGGGTCTCGAACACGATCAGCGAGTCCTTCTTGACGGTGCCGTCGACGTGGAGGGCCGAGCAGCGCATCGGCTGGCTGTAGCCGCCGCGCTCGTGGAGCACGTAGAGGTCGCCGTTCGGCGCGACGCAGCAGTCACGAGGATAGTAGCTCCGCACACAATCCTCCCGCGGGAACTTGGCGATGTACGTGCCGGTGTGCGAGAACATGTACGGCTCCAGGTGATGATCCATCCGGCCGAGCTCGCGGGTGACGTGGACGATGACGGTGCCGTCGCGCCCGGCGGTGATCTCGGTGATCCCGTTCGCCTTGGGATGCATGTTCGTCTCGATCTGTTCGATGCGGCCGCTGCGCCCGTTCACGCGGAAGAAGCCGTTGAACGGAGCAGCCGTGCCGTAGACCAGCTCGCGGTCGGCATCCACGCCGTTGAGGAGCGGCTGACGCGGGTCGCGAGGATCGCTCAGCTCTTTCTCATACTTGAACTCATCGCCCATGTCGACGAGTCGGACAAGCACCTTGCCGCCGCGCCCGGAGACCGCCGCCCGCGTGCGCACGTTCGCGACGTAAAGCACCGCCTGCTCGTGCCGCGGGTCCAGCGCCAGGAATGGCCAATTCGAGCGCAGGTCATACCGCGCCATCGGCTTCTTTGCCTCGAGGCTCTCGAACTTGAGCAGCTCGTACTCCTTGTAGCCGGCGGCCACGTAGATGGCCCGCGTCCGCTTGTCGACGATGAGCTGCCGGGGCCACTGCACGGGGATCTCGGCCGTCAGCTTCCCGTCGCGATCGAACACGGCGATCCGGTGGTTGCCGCGATCGGCGACGTACAGGTTGCCCTCCAGGTCGAAGCCGATCCCGCACGGGTCCCGCAGCTTCGCCTCGCCCCCGCCCGGCTCGTCGGGCGTGCCGACAAACGGCTCCGGCTTCGCGTCCTGCTTCCACGCCACCCGGAAGACCGCGTGCCGCGCCCCGGACACGTACACCCGCTCGTCCGGGCCGAGCGCGAGCGAGACCAGCGCCCGGTCGAACCCCTTCCCGAGCACGGGGCCGAGGGCGGGAACGTCCTCGGGCGCCCCGCCGTCCCTGGCGATCCGGAGCAGCCGGCGCTCGACCCGGCCGCGCCAGGGGATGCTGCGGAACCGCTTGCATTCGCCGTGGCCGATCGTGCGCGTGCAGTTGGTGACGATCAGGTCGCCATCGGGCGTGACGACCGGCGCCTGGTAGCGGCGCATGCCGTACTGCGGCAGGAGCGGGCCGGGGAAATGCTCGCCGTCCTCGAGGACGACCTCGCCCAGCGGCCGGACCCGCTCGATCGGGAGATTGCCCGAGCGCGGGAGGACCGTCCGCCGGTACGTGCCGTCGGCCGAGAAGACCCGGTACACGCCGTCCATCGAATCCCGGCCGACCGCGCTCATCACGTAAAGCTCGCCCGCCCGCGAGAAGGCGAGCCCGTGGACGGTCCCCAGGCGATACGGGTTCCAGCCCAGCGCCTTGTCGAACCGAGGCGTCAGGCCGACCTTCACCTCGATCTTGTACTGCCCCGGCGGCAGGCAGCGGCCGTCGTCGTCCCGCCCGTCCCAGACGAGCGACTGCGTCAGGCTGTTCGGCTTCAGCGGGTCCGGCGCGTTCGGGCCGAGCACCCCCGCCGCGAGATGGCGAACGATGCGCCCGCGGGCGTCCTTCACGAGCACCGCGACGTCGGTCGGCTCCGCGGCCGTGAACGTGACGCGGACGTCCTTGCCCTCGACCGCGGCAGTCGGACCGGTCTCGAGGGCCGCCCCGCCGGCCCCGGCACAGCCGGACAGCCCCGCCGCCAACACGACCAGCAGACCCAGTGAGACGAATCGCGCCCTCATCGTTTTCTCCTCAATCATCACCAACAACTCGACCGGGAACATCGCAGACACTAAGATGATACACCCTCGGACCGTCAAGACAAGGGCGAACGGCAGCCGATCCGCATCCGGAACACGAGTGGCACGGTTGCTTGGCAAGCCGCAATGTGATACAAACAGGACCGGAATCGGTTCGTGTTGCCAAGGATGTGCGGAGGGATGCGATGAGGCGTTTGAGCGAGCATGTCGTTCTGGCCGTGTTTGCCGTGCTGCTGGCGGCGGTCGGCTGTCAGGAGCCGCAGCGGATCAAGATGGTCAAGACGGCGGACGAGCGGGCGCCGGAGCCGGCGCCGAGCGCCGAGAAGGACCGATCGGTTCCCCTGAGCATGGGCGGATCGAAGGCCGGCCCGGTCCGGTTCACAAGGCTGCCGACCGTGACGCGCGACGGCGACGCCGTCCGCATCGAATTCGCGGTCGACCGCCCCACGGACGCGGCCGTCTACGTCGAGGACAGCGAAGGCGAGGTGGTGCGCCATCTGGCCGCCGGCGTCCTGGGCGACAACGCCCCGGCCCCGCTCCAGAAGAACTCCCTCGCCCAGTCCGTCGTGTGGGACCGGAAAGATGACCAGGGGCAGCCCCTGCCAAACGGGCGGTACCGGGTGCGCGTGGCGGCCGGCCTGAGCCCCGCCTACGCTGGCAATGCATTCAGCGAGTATACCGGCCCGGACCACGTCACGCACCAGGTGATGGGCCTCGCCGCCGGGCCCGACGGCCGGGTATACGCCCTCACCCGGAGCTGGCACAGCGGGCACTGGCGGGCCAGCACGGTCCACGTCTTCCGGCGGAACGGCGAGTATGAAAAGACGATCAAGCCCTTCCCGGCCAGCACCCCGCCGGAGCGGCTCGAGGGCATCGACGTCTACCGGACCGATGACGGCCGCGCCCTGCCCGTCGTCCATCGGGTCCTCGCCATGAGTTTCTATCCCTGGGAGGACATCGAGCAGCAGATAGCGGTCACCCCGGACGGCGTGCTGCGGATGGTCGTCGTCGAGGCCGGCTACCGGAAGAAGCCCGAGCATTATCTCGTGGGATTGGACGGCCGGGACGGCGCGCCGACCGCCCGGCCGCTGGCCGCCAAGCTGTTCAAGCGGTCGGACGCGGCGGACGTCAACCTCGCCGCGGCAAGCGACGGGAAGAGCGTCTACCTGACCGGCATCAACTCGCACGCCGCGGCTGTGCGGAGCCGGACGAACAACGTGCCGTGTGTCTATCGCGTCGACCTCGCCGATCGGCGGCCGAAGCCGTTCTTCGGCGACCCCGACAAGCCCGGCAGCGACCGGACGCATCTGAACAACCCCCAGGGTCTGGCGACCACGGGCAGCGACCAGCTCCTGGTCGCCGACCGCGGCAACAACCGCGTCGTCATCATCAGCGAGAAGGACGGCCGGCTGAAGGGCCAGATCGGCGTGCCCGACCCGACCTGGGTCGGCGTGCACCACGAGACCGGAGCCCTCTACGTGGCCAGCCGGGGGCACGTGGTCAAGTTCGACCCGCACGGGAAAGAGCTCGCCCGGATGACCCTGCCCGAGCTGCCGGAGCGGTATCGGAAGCGGACGCGCTGGTTCTTTGCGCTCGACGCCGCGACCGACCCGGCCGTGCTGTGGATCGGGAACACCTACGCCGGCTCCCCGCTCCTGCGGGTCGTCGACAAGGGCGCCGCGTTCTCGGCCCCCGAGCCCGCCGGGTACGAGAAGTCGATCCGGCTGTGGAACGTGTCGGTCGGTTTGGAGAACCGCGAGGTCGCCTGCAAGGTCGGCTGGCGCCCGCTCCACATCCTGAACGAGCGGACGGGGAAGATCGTCCGGCGGCTGCGGCCGCACGGTTCGGCCGGCCAGACCTACCGGCTCGGTCCGAACGGCCAGGTCTACGGCATGGACCACTGGCGGCACGGAATCCGCCGCTGGGACCGGAACGGCAAGTACCTCCCCTTCCCCGCCACGAAGGATGACCCGACCCTGAAGGGCCGGCTGCGCAGCGTGCCGTCGGGCACCACGTCCTGGGAGCGCGATTTCAGCGTCGACCACGACGGAAACGTGTACGTCAAGGACCGCGGCAAGCACTACCACGGGCGGATGACCGTCGACGTCTACGACCGCGACGGTGAGTTCAAGCGGACGGCCCTGTGGGTGGTCACGGACGGGGCGATGGGTCCGCGGCTCGACCCGGCCGGGAACCTGTACCTGGCCGAGGCGATCAAGCCGGTGGGACTGCGGTACCCCGTGATCTTCGACGCCCTGCCCGCCGCGGCCTCCCAGCAGTACACCTGGATGTACGGCAGCGTCATCAAGTTCGGGCCGCCGGGCGGCGCCGTCTGGTTCCCCGTCCGCGCCAAGGTCGATGAATACGCCTTCGACGGACAGCCGACGCTGCCCGAGAGCCTGGCCACCGAGAAGGTATCGACGATCCACAGCGGCCGGCTGATCCGACAGCCCGGCCGCCTGGAGGGCGCGCTCTGGTGGCGGTTCGGCTGCGCACCGGTGCTCGACATGCACCGCTCCCACAACGAGCGGTGCCACTGCACCGGCTCGGACTTCGACGTGGACGATTTCGGCCGGGTGTTCTACCCCGACCAGGGCCGGTTCCGGATCGTCGTACTCGACACGGCGGGGAACGAGATCCTCACGTTCGGCAGCTACGGCAACCAGGATTCCTGCGGGCCGCAGAGCTACGTGGTGGATCCCGCCGGCGGGTTCCTGCGGCCGCGCCGGAAGGACGACCCGGCGGCGCTCGGCAGCCCGTTCGGCGGGCCGAAGGTCCCCATCGCCTGGGTGATCGGCCTGGCCGTGTCGGACCGGTACGCCTACATCGCCGACGGGCTGAACCGGCGGGTCCTCCGCGCCCGGCTCGGCTACCAGGCCGAGGCCACCTGCGACGTGCCGTAGCCCGGCCTTCCGGCGTGCGGCGGCGGGGAATCTCCAGGGGGATCTGCGGCCGCGCTACTTCTTCTTCGGCGTCCAGCCGACCTGGTCGAACGCAACGGTCCCCTTGTAGCCCTTCGGGTGGGTGCGTCGGAATCGGCGGGTCCGGATCTCCTTCCCCTCCAGGTAGCGGCGGAAGAGGGTTTTCGAGGGGATGAACCAGAACTTCCCGCCGCCGTGCAGCCGGGGGATGTTGGCGTTGCCGGCGAACCCGCGGAGGTGGCGCTCGAAATCGTCCGAGTTCAACTGCCCCCGCAGCAGGTCGAGCATGATTTCCTCGTTCTCGAGGAACGGGTAGTCGTAGGCGTCCATGTGCTTGTCGGCGTCGAAATAGATCAGCTCGATCGGCCGGTCGTTCCACTTCCGCCCGGTCCCCGCGAACGGTGCGCGCGTCGGCGAATAGCAGACGAACGTGAGCCGGAGGCGCAGGCCGCGCATCAGATCGCAAAAGACCGGCTGGAGCTTGCGGAGGTTCTGCAGGTCGCGGGGAGAGGGGGGCGGCGGTTTCGGCGCGGCCTTCTTCCGTTTCGGCGGCTCCCGGCCGTTCGACACCTCGCGGAATTGCAGCCCCAGGTCGCCGCCCCGCTCGCCCGTGTAGCGGTCGGACACGACGGGGAACATCCGGAACTGGATCCGCGAGCGGTAGGGATAGCCGCCGTCGCGGATGAACGGTGAGACGTAGACGAGGTGGTTGATGTCGGGGATCTTGTAGACCGCCGTCGACTGCTTCGCCCCGCTGTCGAACGTCTCCACCTCGTGGCGGACGAGCCGGATGCCCTCCCCCATCTGCTTCATGCGGTCGAGCACGGCCGGCTTGTCGAGCAGCGCGACGAGCTTCAGCTCGCCCTCGGCGCGCTCGGCGAGGTCGAGCAGCCGCCGGCTGAACCGGGCCTTCTCGGTCACCGTCGCACTGCCGTCCGGGTGCAGCTCGACCCGCGTGTCGATCTGCAGGCAGCCGGCGGCCAGGGCGAGCAAGGCCGCGAGCGCGGAAGGCCAGCGGCGAGTCGGCCTGTCTGGAATCGTCATCGTGATCTCGTCAGCGGGGTGAACCGCATCTCGCCTCCATAGTGCCGCTCTGCATTCTGGCGCGGGGGAGCGCGGCCGTCAAGTCGGAGCGTCGGGTCCGCCCTCGCCGGTCTGCTTGACAGCTTGGGGCCGGCGCCTAGAATCGCGCTCGACCGGGAGCAACAGAGAGGAACTGGAATGAGCCATCGGCCGACAGGCGAGCCAGTCCATTCGCCGAACGACATCGACCGCATCATCGAAAAGATGACCCTCGACCAGAAAGTCGGCCAGTGCATGACCCTCGCGTTCTACGGGACCGAGCTCACGGACCAGGTGGTCGATCGGGTGGAGACGCTGCATTGCGGCGGCCTGCGCATCACGCCCCACGTCACCAGCGCCGGGCGGCCGGACATCGTCCGGCGCCTCGCGCCGTACTACACGCCCGGCCAGTACGCCGAGACGCTGAACGAACTGCAGGCGATCGCGGCAAGCCGGCCGCTCGGCCTCCCGCTGCACATGGTGACCGACCAGGAAGGCGACTTCTCGGTCGACATCCTCCGCGGGCTCGAG
>JAWODX010000093.1:0-7413 GCA_046483085.1 Planctomycetota bacterium | reverse complement strand
TTCTTGTAGTGGAGCCCTCCGCCCGCCCGGACGAACCGGTTGATGGTCGGTACGTAGACGAAGATCGGCGACTCGCGCCGGCTTGTCTTCGCGCCCTGGAGCGCGACCCACGAGTTCCGGGCCGCGTCCTTCACGGCGTCGGGCAGATCCATCGACCGGGCGGGAGCCGAGGCCAGAAGGGGGCCGCCGATGAGAAGAACGCTCAAGACGCGAATAGGACGACTCATGCGTGCTCCTCCAGGAAGAGCGGGAATCGGTCGCCGCTTCGAACTCACTGCTCGATCGGTCCGCAACTCTTCGGATCGTAGCGCTTTCGTACGGGCCGGTCAAACGGGCCCGCGGCCGCGCATCTTTCATTCGTCTTCGAAATCGCCGGCGGCGATCGCCCAGTCGGACCTGTGCGGCGCCGCCCACGTGTGCTTGCCCGGCCCGAGCCGCCCGACGTCGAGCTCCTTGTACGGCCTCAGGGCGTCGACCGCGACGACCCTCTGCGGCCCGGCCATCTTCGACAGATCGAGGACGATCCGGTCGGCGTCCTCCTTGTAGAACACGTATTGCTTCCGCGTCGCCCCGGCCAGGCAGACGCCGTCGGTGAGCTGGTTCCGCCGGACCATGTCTTTGGCGAACCGATCCCGGAAGAAAACGGACCAGGTCTTGATCCAGTGCGGCCTGGAGTAGGGGAGGGAGCCGCGTCGGCTGGAGCGGCCGTCGAGCCGGCCCCAGATGTTGGCCACGCCGCCGGCCATCGTCGAATGCCACAGGCCCCGCCGCGTCCGGGCCATGTCGTAGTCCTTGGACCCGTGGCCCCGTTGCCGGACGCGGAAGCGGTCCTCGGAGAACGACGGTTTCTTCGGCCGCTTCGAGATCGTCTCCACGTACTTCCGGTAGTCGGGCCGGTGCTGCTCGTAGCCGCTGTAGTCGAGCCCCTCGTAGATCTGTGTGAGCCGGTTCTTGTGAGCGCGGCCGCCGAGCAGGTGCGGCCAGCCGAAGTGCTCGTGCATGTACCCGTGCCATCTCTTCAGGTCGTCCTTCCGGACCCACTCCCAGAGGTCGAACCCGTAGCCCATGGTCCAGCCGGGCAGCGGCCCGAGCCGGGCGGCGATGTAGCGCTGGAGCCGGCGGTCGGCCGGGCCGTTCTTGCCGCCGATCCGGTTCGGGGTCATCCGGCGCGAGTCGTCGCCCCAGACCCAGATGTGCACCATGCCGCCTGCCGCGTGGGTCTTCGTGATCAGCAGCTCGAGCGCCTCGAACGTGCGGAAGTCCGGGTTCGGATCCTTGTCGTCCAGCCCGGTCGTCCGGTCCTCATTGATGTCGAACCAGCGGCAGTAGACCTGGGTGTGGAAGCCGGTGAAGCCGTGCTCGACCAGGAACGTCTGGATGTCGCGGTCGATCTTCTCCGGCTTGTCGTGGTAGAACTCGGGCGAGGCGTACATCACGAGCTGGGGGACGAACGCCCGGCCGGTCCCCGACCAGACCCACTTGTCGCCCTCTGCGACGACGAATCCATTGGACGACGGGTTGGGTGCGAGGGCGACCGTGCCGGACTTGCCGGCGAGGTCCGGGTCGGCGCCGGCCGTCGCGAACGTCCACTTGCCCGGCTGCGTGCCGGTGAACCGGAACTTCCACGTGTCCCCGCCCGCGTAGAACATCTCGGTGACGCGCGTCTCTTCTCCGCTCTCATGCTTGAACGTCGCGCGGGCGACGAGGTCGAACGGATTGCCCTCGCAGGTCGGATTCTCGAGCGACCACTCGACCGGCACCCACTGCTTGCCTTTCCTGTTCAACCCCTCCTCCGCACCGGCGGCCCACGCCACGCAAAGCACGAGCGACACGACGGCGGCTCTCATCCCGTCCACCCCCATCCGGACCTGTCGGCACAAGCGGACATCACTTCCGGCCGACCGTTTTCTTCCGTCGGCCGGTTGCACGGTTGCGGCCGATCCTGCAGAATGCCCGACGACATATTGGGGCCCCGGGCCTCCCCTGTCAACACCCCCGGAGCCGCGCGGGGCAGCGGGGCCGCTGCGGCCATGATTCGCCCGAGGATCGGGAAGCGAACATGAAGCTTTTTCTCGTCGCGTTCGAGGCGCTGGCCGCGCTGTTCGTCATCGGCCTGCTCGGGTTCTGGATCATCCGGCGGCGGGTCGTCCCGGGCCGGGCCCTCCGGTTCCTGTCTCCGCTCGCCATCGAGATCGCGCTGCCCTGCCTGGTGTTCGTGCGGATCCTCCGCGGGCTGCGGCCGGCCGAGCAGCCGGGCTGGTGGCTCTGGCCGCTGGCGTTCCTTGCGTTCATGGCCTGGGCCGGGTTGTTGACGGCGGCCTGCGCCCGGTTTGTGCGGGCCGCCCGGCGGCGCGAGTTCGCGTTCGCTCTGTTCTTCCAGAACATCACGTTCCTGCCGCTCGTCATCCTGACGCAGATAGACGGCGCGGACTCGCCGCTCCTGGTGAACCTGTTCCTGTTCGGGCTGCTCTTCTCGCCCGTCTTCTTCAACACGTACTACCTGTTCTTCGCACGCGACGGGCGGGGGCTGCGATGGGGCAAGACGGCCCATCCGGTGGTCTTGGCCTGCGTCGTGGCGGTCGGGCTGTGCCTGCTGGGCGTCCAGGGCGCGGTGCCCGCGTTCCTGATGTCGAGCCTCGAGCTGCTCGGGAACATGGCCGTCCCGCTGCTGATGCTGATCCTCGGCGGGAACCTCTATGTGCAGATGCAGCGCCGGGGCGAGCTGCACGCCGGTGACACGGCGAAGTTCGTGCTGGCGAAGAACATCCTCTTCCCGTTGGCGACGCTCGGGCTGCTGGTGCTCATCCGGCCGCCGCGGGCGGCCGCCCTCATCCTTTTCCTCGAGAGCGCCGTCCCGCCGATCGCCTCGATCCCCATCTTCGTCGAGCGGGAGGGGGGAGACACCGCCGCCGCCGGCCGGTTCGTCATCGCCAGCTTCGCCGCCGCCCTGATTACCATCCCCGCCCTCATGGCGCTCTTCGAGGTTTGCTTCCCCGCGCCGTGAAAGCGCCCGAGTATCGGCTCGAGCCGGGGGCGGGATCCCGGCAGAATGGAACCGGTGAGCCAGATGGAGTGCGGGGGGCGTGCCTCTCCTGGCTCTCGGAAACGCGGGGACACGTCGCAGCCCGGATGCTTGTGGATCCCGTCAGAGCCGGGTTTCGCTGCGCCCCTACGCCCGATCCGTCGCTTGAGACGCATTCCCGAATTCCACGAGCGCCGCGAACGCGGTGAAGCCGGCGCCGAACGAGAGCAACAGGCCGAGCTCGCCGGGTCGGGGGCTCGCCTCGTCGAGGATGCGCCGCAGCACGAAGAGGACCGACGGCGACGACATGTTTCCGTACTCGCGGAACACCTCGTACGACGCCGCCAGCGCCGCCTCGTCCAGCCCGAAGGCTTCGGCGACGCGATCCAGCACGACGGTGCCGCCGGTGTGGACCGCCCAGTGCGACACGTCGTCCTTCGAAAGCCCGTTCCGTTCCAGCAGCCGCTCCGCTGCCTTGTGGACGGTGCGGGCGCCGATCAGGGGGACGCGCGGGCTGAGCACGTTGCGCAGCCGCCCTTCCTCCCAGCGGTAGCGCAGTGCCTCGCGATGTCGGGGAAAGACGCCGGACTCGAAATCCAGCACGCGCAGAAGCGACGGCGGGCCGGCCCGGTCGAGCACGGCCGCCGCCGCGCCGTCGCCGAAAATGCAGTTGCTCACGACCAGGTCGGGGGCCGGGCCCATGAAAAGCGTCGCGCTGCAGACCTCGAACGCGACCGACAGGACCGGCCCCCCGGTCGCCAGGGCGCCGGCCGCACATTCCCAGTTCGGCAAGGCCCCGCCGCAGCCCATTCCCATCAGGTCGAAGACGCGGACCGAATCCCGCAGCCCGAGGTCCTCGACCAGGTACGAGGACATCGCCGGGCAGAGATAGCCGGTGCACGTGTTGGTCACCACGGCGCGGACCTCGTCCGCCGCCACGTGCGCAGCGCGCAGCGCGCCGCGGCTCGCCTCGAGCGCGATCCGGCGCCCGAAGCGGCGGAAGCGCTCGACCAGATCATCCTGATCTGTCCGGGTCGCGTCGCGCGTCTCATCCATCGCGATGTAGCGGCCGCGGACCGGGCCGTCGAGCAGGATGCGACGGTAGAGCTCGCGCTCGTTCGGGTCCAGGTCGAAGTATGAGTCGTAGCACTCGAACGCCTCCTCCTGCGTGACGTACAGGGGGGGATTGGCTGTGGCGAGAGAACGGACCGATGCGCGCATGTGTGTGATCTCGATGGAGTTCCCTTCCGGCCGTGCGCCCACGTATCTCCGGATTATAGCCCCGGTCCCCCGTCCGGGCAACGGTCGAACGATGATTCGCTTGCCCTGCGGCCATCGATCTCCGATAATGCCCGCCGCCTCGTAGAGGAAGGCGGAGATCGTGAGCGGAGAGCAGGTCCTCATCATCGGCGCCGGGCCGACCGGCCTGACGCTCGCCAATCTGCTCGGCGACGCGGGCATCCCGTGCCTGCTCGTCGACCGCCGGACCGAGCTCCCGCGCGAGTCGCGGGCGATCGGGGTCACGCCGCCCTCGCTCGACCTGCTCGCGTCGCTGGACCTGGCGGATGAGCTGATCGACCGCGGCGTGCCCGTGCGCGACGCCATCGTCTCGGACGGCCGTCGCCGGCTCGGCTCGGTCACCTTCCGGGGCCTGCCCGGCCGGTACCCGTTCATCCTCTGCGTGCCGCAGACGGAAACGATGCGACTGCTCGAACGCCGCCTGAGCGGGCTGAGCAGCGTGTCGTATCGCCCCGGAACGGAGTTCGTCGACCATGCCATTCACGCCGAAGGCGCCCGTGCCCGGCTTCGTGATCTCGGCACCGGCGACGAGTCCGCGTCGGACGGACCGCTCCTGGTCGGCTGCGACGGGAGCCGAAGCACCGTCCGCGGCTCGGCGGGACTGGGCTGCCGTCACAAGCGGTACGGCGTCTCGTTCTTCATGGCGGACTTCGCCGACGACTCGGGCCTGGGGCCGGACGCCCTCCTGTTCTTCACGCCGGACGGAGCGGTCGAGTCGTTCCCGCTGCCCGGCGGACGCCGGCGATGGATCGCGCAGACCGACCGCGGGCCGGACGGCCTGACGCGGGCCGACCTGGTCGACTGCGTGCGCCGCCGGACCGGTCACGACGTGGGCACCGTCGACGGGGCCGGCGTCTCCTGGTGGCAGCCGGAGCGGCTTCTGTGCCGTCGGTTCCACTTCGGCCCCGTGCTGCTCTGCGGCGACGCCGCCCACGTGATGAGCCCGATCGGCGGCCAGGGCATGAACACCGGGCTCGCGGACGCCGAGCTCGCCGCGCGCCTGATCATCCGTCACCTCGGCGGCGAGCCCTGGGAGCCGCTCTGCGCGACCTACGAGCGTCGGCGGCGCCGGGCGTTCCGGGTGGCGGCCGACCGTGCCGCGCTGGGCATGTGGATCGGGACACGGACCGGGCTCGCCGGGCGCATGCGCGCCCTGTTCCTCAAGTACGTCCTGCTCGGGCGGCTCTTCGCGACGCGGCTGCCGCGACATTATGCGATGCTGACGGTTCCCTACGCCCGTCTGCCGTAGCGGCGGACAAGGCCCGGCGACACATAGGACCGGACATGCGAGGCAAGGGAGGGCCAGTGCGGGTCGGCCGGGCTCTCGACGACCCGGACGCCAAGCGGGCGCTCAACGAGCGGCTGTTCACGACGATCGCGCGCGAGTATCCCTGGATGACGAAGGTGCTGTCGCTGGGCCGGGACGCGGCGTGGAAGCGCCGCCTTGTTCAGGAACTGCCCGACATGTCGCGGCCCGTCTGTGTCGACCTGGCCTGCGGGACGGGCGACATCACCCGGCTGCTCGCCGGCCGCTTCAGAGACGGGACGGTCACCGGGCAGGATCTGACCGGGGCGATGCTCGACGAGGCGAGGCGGCGCACCCCGCAGCCGAACGCGCGATACGAGCAGCGCGACATGACCGCCACCGGGCTCCGCTCGGGTTCGGTCGACATCGTGACGGCGGGCTACACGCTGCGCAACGCCCCGGCCCTCGACGACGCGCTCTCCGAGGTCGCCCGGATCCTGCGGCCCGGCGGTCACGCCGCGTTCCTCGATTTCGTGCGGTGGCCCGGGCGACTCACCGGATGGGCGGAGCTTCTCGTGCTGCGGCTCTGGGGATCGTTCTGGGGCTTGCTGCTCCACCGGAACCCCGCGATCTACGGGTACATCGCGGCCAGTCTGCGCCGGTTCCCCACGCCGCCCGAACTTCGGGAGCGGCTCCGTGCACACGGGCTGACTCCCGTCTCGACCATCCCGTGCTTCCTCGGTTTCACCGCCATCATCATCGTCAGGAAGGAGGCGGCGTGAGATTCGGCGCCCCCTTCCCCGATTTGTCGCGCCGGGCGGACGTGCCGGAGCGGATGGACGATCCCGTCTGCGACGAGCAAGAACTCTTGAGAACCGTCCGCCGGTTCCGCCTGCTCAACCGACTCGTGACCCGGTACCGCTTGGTCCTGGATCGCTGGCTCCTCCGGGAGATGCTCGCCGACCCGGGTCGGACGTACCGCGTGGCGGACCTCGGGGCCGGCGGCTGTGACATCCCGGCCTGGCTGATTCGCCGCGCCGGGGAACGGGGCCTGCGGCTGTCCGTCCTGGCCGTGGAGTCGGACCCGCGGATCGCCGACTACGCCCGGCGGGCGCACGGGGGCACGCCGGGCCTGACGATCGCCTGCCGGGACGCCACCGACCTCCGGGCGCTGGGGCCGGTGGACTACGTCATCGGGAACCACTTCCTTCACCACCTGACGGACCGAGGTGTGCAGGATCTCCTGGCCGGCGCGTTGGCCTTGCCGATCCGGCGGTTCGTGTTCATGGATATCCGCCGGACGCACGCGGCGTACCTCGGCGTCAGTGTGCTCGCGGCGCTGCTCTTTCCTCGGACGTTCGTGGGGACCGACGGCCGGCGGTCCGTCCGGCGGGGGTTCCGCGTATCCGAGCTGAAGGATCTGCTGGCGGAGGCCGGCATCCGGGACCGGGTGCAGGTCCATACGCTGATGCCCGCCCGCATCGTCATCGTGGGCGACGGCCCGGACCGACTCGCGACATCACAGATCGGTCCCGCGGTCGCCGGTCGCACCGGGCGGGCGGAGCGCAGAAAAACGCGTGAAACTGCGCGGCCCGGGCGCTAGGATACGGCCACTCCCGGCCATCCGCTCCCGCCGGTTTGGAGGTCTCATCTTTGCCCACATCTTTCCGGTTCCCTGCGTGTTGTGCTTCGCACCAACGTCGCTCCTCCGTCAGCCCCGAGGGGCCGTCTCTGCCCAAACCCCTCTCCCTCCCCGAGGGAGAGGGCAGGGTGAGGGTGCGGTTGTTCGCGCGATCCGGTCGCGAGGTGTATGCATGTTCCGTTCCTCACCCTCACCCGGCCGCTA
>JAWODX010000082.1:0-20095 GCA_046483085.1 Planctomycetota bacterium | reverse complement strand
CATCGATGACCAGCAGATCATCGGGATGCGGTACGTGACACACATGAAGACGTTGACCATGGCGCTCGGCAAGACCGAGGGCGACCACGATGGAATCGCTCTCCGTGACGCCGCGTTCGAGTTCTTCGTCACGCTCGGCAAGGACGAGGAGATCATGAAGACGGCCCAGGCCCTGTTCAAGCGGGACGAGGAGCCGGCGAAAGGGAAGGTCTACCGGTACGCCGTCCACCTGGGTGAACGGCTTCGGGACCAGGCAGGCAAGCCGGACGAGGCGCTTGCGGTCTTCCGGGAGGCGGTCAAGCGGCTGGCCGACGACGTCAAGAAGGCGCGGATCATCCGGCGGATCGGCGACACGCTCCTCTTCGTCCGACACGAGCCGAAGAAGGCGCTCGCCGAGTACGAGGTGGTGCTCGACCGATACGGCAAGCTGAAGGACAACGTGGTGCGCCTCGCCCGGATCCGCCAGGGCGACGCGTACAAGGAGCTGGGCGAGCACGACAAGGCGCTGGCCGCGTACAAGAAGGCGGAGCGGATGATGACGTACGAGCGGCCGTACGCGGTGAACAGCGTACGGCGCGGCGCCTTCGCCCAGATGATCGAGGCGTACGCCCGGAACAAGCAGTTCGACGAGGCGCAGAAGTGGCTGGACATCTGGGGCTGGGAGCACCCGGCCGACCGGATCGCCGGGCACTGGTCGCTGGTCGCCGCCCGGGTGGCACGGGCGCGCGGCGACACGGGCGGAGCGATCCGCGAGGCGCTGGCGTGTGCGAACGCGAACAGGACGGGCCGCCGGGCCGACGAACTGCTCCTCGTCGCCGGGCGGCTCTACGCCGACGAGGGCCGGGGCGACGAGGCGGCCAAGATCGCACGCCGCATCCAGAAAGAGTACCCGGAGAGCGGGTTCCAGGAGGACGCGGCCCTGCTGGAATGCCGCGGCCTGCTCGTGGCCAGGAACCATCACGAGGCGGCGAAGAAGGCGCTCGCCGCCTACCTCCAATACCGGGCCACCGAGGCGGCGCCGGCCTTCCTGATGCACGCCGCCAACGCCTTCCTCGCCTCCGACGACAAACCCCGGGCCGTCGAGGTCCTCCGACAGGTGGTCAAGGACCACCCGGGCAGCAAGGAGGCGGACCGGGCGAAAGTCAAACTCAAGGCGCTCGGCGCCGATTGAGCGCCGGTGGACCGCGAGGTGTCCCCCGCCATGCCCGAGCCTCTGGTCATCGCGATCGACGGCCCGGTCGGCTCGGGGAAGAGCACGGTCGCCCGGCGGCTGGCCGACCGACTCGGGTTCCGCTACCTGGACACCGGGGCGATGTACCGCGCCGTCACACTGAAGGCGCTGCGCTCGGGGGCGGACCTGGGCGACCCGGAGGCGCTCACCGCGGTCGCCCGCTCGAGCGACATTCGGCTCGAGCCGGCGCCGGAGGGACTCCACGTGCTGCTGGACGGCCGCGACGTGACGCCGGAGATCCGGTCGCTGGAGGTGACGAACAACGCGTTCCGCCCGTCCCAGACGCCGGGCGTCCGCGAGCGGATGGTCGAGCTGCAGCGGCGCGAGGCCGAGCGCGGCCCGCTCGTCGCCGAGGGCCGCGACATGGGGACCGTCGTCTTCACCGACTCGCCGGCGAAGTTCTACCTGGACGCGTCGGTCGAGGAGCGGGCGCGACGCCGCCACGCCGAGCACCTGGCCCAAGGGGACGACGTCTCGCTGGCCGAACTGCAGCGGCAGATCGTCGTCCGAGACCGGCGGGACTCGACGCGCCGGGCGTCCCCGCTCCGCCGGGCGGAAGACGCCGTTTACGTCGAAACGACGGACATGGGTGTCGAGGACGTGGTGGATCACATCCTGGGCGTTCTGGGGGAGAAGGGCCTGCTCGCCGGGTAGCGGGGCGTGCCCGCTGCGCAGGAACCGGTGCGGGTTCGCGTATCGAGTGGCGGCCTACGCTTGTCTTGGCGCAGGCGGGCATTTATAATGAGTTTGTCGGGTGCTTCGGCCGGCATGACCCGGCACACGTGTGAACTCAGAGGACCTGATGGGCGAGACGAAAGAGCGCGTGGAGCGGTGTGTCGCCGCCGTTCGGGAGCGGTGGGCGGGCGAGGCGAGGGTCGGGATCATCCTGGGGACCGGTCTGGGCGGGCTTTCACAAGAAATTGAGACCGAGGTCACGGTCCCCTATTCGGACATTCCGGCCATGCCCGAGCCGACCCTGGAGACGCACGAGGGGCGGCTGGTTCTGGGCCGGCTGGCCGGCGTGCCGGTCGCCGTGATGGACGGGCGGGTGCACCTCTACGAGGGCTTCGACCCGCTCGACGTCACGCTCCCGGTCCGCGTCCTCCGCGGCCTGGGCGCCGAGGTCTTCGTCGTGTCGAACGTGGCCGGCGGGCTGAACCGGTACTTCGAGATCGGCGACGTGGTGGCCATCGAGGATCAGATCAACCTGATGGGCGTCAATCCGCTGATCGGGCCGAACGACGACGAGCTCGGCCCGCGGTTCCCCGACATGGTCGAGCCGTACGACCACCGGCTCATCGCCCTGGCCGAGGACGTCGCCCGGTCGCACGGGATCCGGCTGCACCGCGGGGTGTACGCCGCCATGACGGGGCCGAGCCTCGAGACCCGGGCCGAGTACCGCCTCCTGCAGATCGTCGGCGCCGACCTCATCGGCATGTCCACCGTCCCCGAGGTCATCGTCGCCGTCCACGCCGGCCTGCGGACCCTCGGGCTGTCGGTGGTGACCGACCGCTGCCTGCCGGACGCGCTGGAGCCGGTGAACATCGAGGCGATCATCCGGGCCGGGCAGGAGGCCGAGCCGAAGCTGAAGACGATCGTGATGGGCGTATTGGACAGACTCTGACCCCGGCCTGACGGGGCGGCTGCCGTGACATGGACCGCTGGACAACGAGTCGGCGTGGCGCTGGCGGCACTGCTGCTGGCGTTCGTCACGGGCCTGGCCGGCGCCGCCGAGCCGGCGCCCAAGCCGCCCGTCCCCGCCAATCTCCTCCCCAATCCCGACTTCGAGATCGACGCCGACCGCGACGGGGTCCCCGACGGCTGGCACCATTCGGACCCGCAGTACTGGACCGGCCCGCCGCCGAAGAGCAAGCGCTGGAATGACCTGCACGAGCTCTGGGTCGAGACGGGCGCCGTGCCCGAGAACATCCCGTTCCGCGAGCCGAAGATGGTGGAAGGCGGCCGGTATGGCTGGGAGGCGACGGGGGTGCGGGGCGGCCACTGCATCTCGATCGACGAGACGGCGGAGCGGAAATGGGGCGAGTGGAACGCCGTGGTCAAGGGGATCGAGAAGAACACCGACTACGTCATCCTCGGCCGGCGTCGGCAGACGGTGTCGGGCTCCCGCCGCGGCAACGGGTCGCCCTGGATGGAAGTGGCGGCCTTCGGCCGAATGATCCCGATCCGGGGGGCCATCGACGAGGACGCCTGGGTCCCCTTCGCCGTGACGCTCAACTCCCGCGGGTTCGCCGGCGCGTGCCGCGTCGGATTCATCGTCAAGCAGGCCCCGACGAAGGTCTGGCTCGACCGCGTCGCACTGTTCAAGGGGACCTTCGCCGACCTGCCGCGCTTCCACCTCGGCCTCCGGGGCGCCCGGCTCGACTACCCGTACCACGCGGCGGCGTATGCCTCGCCGGACCTGCCGTGTCCGCTGTTCTTCGATGTGCTCTGGTCGTTCGGCGACGGGAACGGCCCGCCCGGCCTGGGCCTCGAGCTCGACCTGCCGACCGGGCTCGGCGCCGCCCCCGCCGAGGGGAGCGGCCTCGAGCTGGCCGCGCCGACCCGGGAGGGAAAGCCGCTGCCGCAGCCGCAGGCGGTCCAGATCGCCGGCCGCGCGTATCGGCGATGGACGTTCCACATCCCCGCCGCCGATGATCGCCCGGCCTTCCGGTCCGGCGGGAAGCGCCCCGTCCGGCTCTGGGTTCGGGCCGATCCGGAGCTCGTGGCGGGGACGTTCCGGGCGTATTACCGCGCCACGTGGAAGGGCGGCAGCCAGCCGGTGCAGCCGCTGACCATCGAGGTGATCCGCGTGCCCGAGATCCGGCGCTCGAAGGTGCTCGCCGTGTGCCTGGGCGGCCTGTCGGCCCGGGTGCTCGAGGACGAGGCGTCCGGGCTGACCGAGGGGCTGGTGAACCGCGGGGTCAACTGCGTGTTGTCCGACGGCGCGCTGGACGCCAAGACGGCGGCGGCCCTGGAGCAGGCGGGCGTCGGGCCGGCGGCCTGGTTCCGGCTCGGCGGCGAAGACGTGCCGAAGACGTGCCGGGCCAGAGACGCGAAGGGGAACGTCGTCCCGGGGGTCATGTGTCCGTCCTGCCGGCCCGAGAACCCGATCGAAACGATCTTCGCGGGGCCCGCCGGGCGCGTCCGGCAGGGGGTCACCAGGCTGTTCGTCGACCTCCGGGACGGGCTGTCCCGCGTCTGTTACTGCGACCGGTGCGTGGCGGAGTTCGAGGGCTACGTAAAGAAGCGCGACCCGAAGCTCGAGTTCGTACCGCCGGCGAAGCTGGCGGCCGAGCCGGGCAAGCACAAGGAGCTCTGGGCCCTGTGGGACACGTTCCGGGCGGAGCAGTTCGCCGACCTTTATTGGACGCTGCGGGAGCGGCTGGACAAGTTCCGCAAGGAGGCGGAGCCGGCGGTGCCGAACGCGGCGATCCCGCTCAAGTTCTACGCACTGGTCCCGCCGGCCAGCCGGGGGCGCGAGGCGGCACGACGGGCCGCCATGGTCGACTATGCGAAGCTGGCCAACGTGTTCGACGCCGAGCTCGTCGAGCCGAAGATGCACCTGTCCGAGGGCGGCGGCACGCCCCAGGTGGTCGGCCGCGAGGTGGCCGCCCTGGCGAAGCTGCTCCCGCTCGGCGGCAAGGTCGGCGCGGTGATCACGGCGGGCTCGTCGGACGACCCGGCGGCCGTCGCGCCCGTGTTCGACCGCCGCGACATCCGCGACCAGGTCCTCGAGGCGGTCGTCGGCGGCGCCCGCGTCATCGTCCTGCCCCACTTCCGGTCCGTCGACGGTCTCGACCTCAAGCGGTTTACCGAGGCGATCGACCTGGTCGCCCCGTTCGACGACATCATCGCCGAGGGCGAGCCGGTCTCGGTGGTCAGCGTGGCCAAGGGCCGCGGCCGGGTCCGCGCCCTGGGCAAGCCGGGCCAGATGCTCCTGCTCGTGACCGACTACGCCGACAGCCCGACCGACAAGGTCGAGCTGGCGCTCACGTTCCCCGAGGACGCCCCGCCCAAGCCGATGACCCTCGTCGACGTGGCCTCGGGCCGAGTCGTCACAAAAAAGGTGACCGCCGGGACCAAGGCGGTGACCGTGGAGCTCGGCGGCTGCCGCACCCGCCTGTTCTACCTCGGCCCCCGGGCCAAATTGCCCCAGCCTGCCAACGCGCCCTGAGCGGCGGCCCGGTTGACGCCGCCCCCGCCTTCTGGTATCCCTTCATCCGATAGCACGCCAGATCGGATACGAACCGGGAGGATCAAAGATGACAATGCGGCTGCCCGGACTGATCGGACTGGTCGCGATGGCCCTGACCGCGGGCGCGGCCCGCGCGGATTTCGAACTGCCGCTGACCCTGCGGGAGACGCGTGGCGCAGGCGGGACGACGTACGTCTCGAACGGCGTCCCCCTGCTCGCCGGCCAGGCCATGAGCACGGGCGAGCTCCACGTCGTCGGCCCCGACGGCGAGGAGGTCCCGGCACAGTTCCGCGTGCTCGCCCGCTGGTGGCGCACGGACAACTCGATCCGGTGGGTGCTCGTCGACTTCATCGGCAACGTGCCGACCGGCGGCGTGGCCGCCTACCAGCTCGTCGGGAGGAAGGCGAAGGCCGCCCGGCCCGCCACGCCGCTGGCGGTCACCGAAACCGACGACGCCATCGGCGTGAACACCGGCCCGGCGCTCTACCGGATCAGCAAGACGCACTTCAACCTGATCGACAAGCTCCAGATCGACAAGAACGCAGACGGCGACTTCGCCGAGTCCGAGACCGTCGTCTTCCCGAACCCGAAGCACGGGTCGGTCGTCGAAGATCCGGCCGGCCGCAAGTACTATTCGAGCCAGGGGACGCGGTTCGTCAAGTTCATCGACCGCGGGCCGGTCCGCGTGACGCTGCTGGCCAAGGGGACCCACGTCTCCGACGAGGACGGCGCGTTGCAGCCGTGCCTGTACGGATTCGAGGTCTTCATGACGTTCCACGCCGACCGGCCGTACGTCGACGTCGACGCGATCCTGACGAACAATTTCGAGGAGCCGATCGGCGAGCCGCACATCGAGGACTGGAGTATCGTGACGAACGTCGGCGGGCCGGACGCCGGCGGCGCCGGCTGCAACGTCTGGACGAAGGGCTATGTGAACGCCGGCTGCCCCACCGACGGCTCGGTCGTGATCTACCAGGACTCGCTGGGCACGAACGACTGGGCGCGGCTGCCCGGCGTCGAGCCGCGCGCCCACGGGCTGCAGCGGTTCCGCGGGTACAAGGTCTGGCAGGTCGGCGCGGACGGGAAGAAGAAGGAGCTCGACTCGGGCGACTTTGCGACGGCCTGCGGGCAGTACGGCCGGTCGAATCTCGGCTGCGTGCTGGCGCCGAAATACTTCTGGCAGCAGTTCCCGTCGGCGATCGAATACAGGCAGGATGGCACGCTGCGCTACTCGATGTTCCCGCGCGAGCACAAGCAGGTCCACTGGCTCGAGGACGGCTCGGCGAAGGGGATGGAGTTCCGTCTGCATTATTACATCAAGATGGCGAAGCGGCGGTTCACCGCGTTTGCCGGTAACCATCGGCCCTGGGCGCACGTGGTGTACGACAACTACCTCTCGACGCCGTGGGCGCTGCCGCCGGTCGAGCACTGCGGCAAGTGCGGCGCGCTGCACGACCTCGGCCCGTACAAGATGGACGACCGCGTGCCCGTCATCGGGTTCCCGCTCGAACGGCGCGACCGCCGCTCGATGATGACCGACTACCTGAAGGGGAACGGCTACGGCTGGCAGGCGTTCGGGACGCGTTGGGAGGAGCTGGCCGGGCATTCGCCGTGGAACTACGAGCCGATCTGGACCTCCTGCTCGCTCTTCAACTACCTGGTCACGCGGCGGGTGAACTGGAAGACGTACGGCCTGCGCGTGGCCCGCCAGGCCCGCGACGTCCGCGCCTACCTGATCGACGACCAGGACAACCTGGCGCTCTGGTGGACGCGCGGCGGGAAGTACCAGCGGCACTGCGTGTTCGAATCGTTCTCGCGCAGGACGCCGAAGACAGGCAAGCATCCGTATCGCCGCCGCCGCTGGCCGCTGCCCAACCAGGCACACCTCAACCTCGACGAGGTCCACGACCTCTACCTGATGACCGGCGACGACCGCGCCCGGCGCTGCATGGAGATGATCGCCTGCCACGGCGCCTACACTGCCACCCGGATGCGGCGGTACGCGCGGCCCAGCCGCGCCGAGGGATGGTGCTTGCGCGTGCTCATGCGTTACTACGGCCTGACCGGCGACGAGCGGTTCAAGCCGTTCGTCGAGCAGGCCATCGACAAGTGCTGGCGCGAGATCAACAAGGCCGGCACCCAGGGCGGGACGTGGTACGGGGGCGTGTTCGGGCGCGGCGTGATCGCCGCCTACCTGGCCACCGGCGACGAGCGCATGCGCGACGTCGCCATCGGGCACGCCGACTGGGCGCGGACCTACGAGGTCGGGACCGAGGGCTACCCGTACCATACCGTCAAGCAGGGGCCGTACAACGTCAAGCCGTCCGAACGCGGCAACCACTGCCCCTGGGCGAACGCCTACCTGATCGACGTGCACGCCTTCGCCTACGAGCAGACGGGCGACCCCGCCTACAAGGAGGCGATGGAGTTCGCCTGGGAGAAGCTCGACCCGCGCGACGGGAAGTTCCTGATGTTCCTGCCCGCGGCGGTCCGGCGCGTCTACGGCCCGCGGGCGGACAAGAAGCCGCCCGCCGCCGTGGAGGATCTCAAGGCCGAGGCACTCGGCGGCGGAAAGGTCCGGCTGACCTGGACCGCATCGGGCGACGACGAAAAAACGGGGACGGCGGCCGTCTACCAGATCAAGGTCGCGACCAAGCCGATCCTCGAATTCGTCCCCTGGCCCGAGAAGAAGGACACCCACGTCGCGTTCTGGGGCGCCGAGAACGTCCCCGACGAGCCGCAACCGAAGCGCGCGGGAACGAAACAGACGTACACGTTCAAAGATCTCAAGCCCGGCACGGTCTGGTTCGCGATTAAATCGCGCGACGAGCTCGACAACCAGAGCGCGATCTCCAACGTCGTCAAACTCGAGCTCAAGTAACGCCGGGCACCGTATGCGCTACTATCTCGCCATCGTCATCACCATCGTGCTGTACAGCACGGTCGAAGTCGTCTCGAAGTTCGTCACGCACGTCGATCCGAACCTGCTCGCGTTTCTCCGCTTCTTCCCGGCCGGGCTGATCATCCTGGCGATCGGCCGGAAGCAGTTCGGGCGGGTCTCGCTGCGCGACCTCGCCGGGCTCGCGGTGCTCGGCCTGGTCGGCGTGACGTTCACGTTCGCCGCCTATCACAAGGGCCTGACGCTCGAGCACCTGAAGGCGTCGACGGCGGCGACGATCTTCAGCGTCAACCCCGTGTTCACGTCGCTGGCGGCGGTGTTCCTGTTGAGCGAGCCGCTGACCCGCCGGCGGCTGGCCGGGGTGCTGCTCGGCGTGGCGGGCATCTACGTCGTCGGGTTCGGGTTCGAGCCGATCCGGTTCGCCACGGCGAAGGGGCCGCTGCTCATGGCGGCGGCGCAGGTGACGTTCGGCATCTACGTCGCCGGCGGCAAGAAATACGTCGCCCGGTACGGGCCGTTCTTCGTCAATGGAATCATCTTCGTCGTCGGGTCGATCTTCTTCGTGCCGATGATCGGCGACTGGTCGCTCGCGCGGATGTCCGCCCCGACCCTGCTCTGGGTGATCTATCTGTCGTTGTTCGCGACCGGGCTGGCGTACGTACTCTACCTGTACGGCTTGAACAAGGTGCCGACGGCGGCGGGCACGTCGATCTTCTACCTCAAGCCGGTCCTCGCATCGATCCTCGCCGTCGCCGCGCTCGGCGAGACCCTCCGCCTCCACTTCTTCGTCGGCCTCGTCATCATCTTCCTCTCGCTTACGCTGACGCTCTGGAGGGGCGGCGCGGAGCGGACGCCCCCGGAGGCGGCCGAGGCGTAACCGGCCTGTCCGCAACAGAGACGCGCGAGAGAACCACGACGCCACGACCTCGCTGTTCCGCAACGCCGTGTCGTCGTGCCGTCGTGGTGGAATCCTGCGTCAAGGGGGCTGAACGGCCCCGCCTGGACGCCGAAGTGGGGCTGACTCAGGGAGGTCCGGGGATTGTCGTCGGCGCCGGCGGTTGATATAATCGGGTCGGTGGACAAGTCAAACGGGGACAAGCCCTTGAACCGCGATGAAGTTCTGCAGAAGGCTCGGTCAGCGCTCGAGGCAGCATTTCCAGAGCGTTTCCGCGGTGTCGTGCTATACGGTTCGGAGGCGCGGGGGACCGCCCGGCCCGACAGCGACATCGACCTGCTCGTTCTGCTCGACGGCCCCGTGCGTCTGGGACCGGACATTGACACGGCGGTCGAGGCCCTCTACCCCTTGTCGTTGCGGCTCGGGCGCCACATCAGCGCGATGCCCGTGGACGCGGAGGAATACGAATCCGTCGAATGCCCGTTGTACCGGGCGGCCCACCGCGAGGGGGTGACGGCGTGAAGAAGTTCGCAGAGGTGGAGTGGGGTCGGGCGCAGGGCGCATTGGCCGTCGCCGAGCAGGCCATCCAAATCGATCCCGATTCGGCTGCCTCGCGAGCCTACTATGCCGCCTTTCACGCTGTGACGGCCTTGTTCGCGCTGCGGGGGCGGTCCTTCAAAACGCACTCGGCGATTCGTGCCGCCGTCCACGGGGACCTCGTCAAGAGCGCAGAGTGGCCGCCCGAGTTGGGCCAGGCGTTCAGCTCCCTGCTCCAGTTACGAGCAACCGGCGACTACGGCGGGCTGGCCGATGTCTCGACCGAAGATGCCGAACTCGCGCTCGTCAAGGCACGAAGCATCCTCGATGCGGTCGGACGGATGTGCCCGGAGTTGGCGAGCACCCACTGACTCGCGAGGCGCGCCCTGCAACCCGGGAGCCGCGAGCCCCTCAGGAGTATCTTGCCGACCGCGCTGTTTCGGAGTGCCCGATCCCGCAGGATGCTCACACGAGCTGCCGGCGGCGTCGGACGACCCACTCGGCGGTGACCAGGGCGGTGAAGGCGAGGAAGGCGAGGAGCAGATAGGGGGACAGGCCGGGGCCGTCCTTGCCGAACGGGCGGATCGAGTCGTCGTCCCACACGTTCACCGTGCTCACCGTCCGCTTCTCCCGCTCCTTGCTCTGGAGCCGGTCGACGAGCTCGTCGAGCTCGAGCGCGTCGCGGTAGAGCCCGCCGGTCTGCTCGGCGATCTCGGAGAGGAACGGCTCGTCGAGGTCGAGCTGCTCGAACTCCTGGTTGGGCTTCTCGATCTTGAACGCGAGCTCCTGCGAGCCGAGCGGGCGGTCCTCGGCGTCCGTGGCCGAGACGACCATCTTGTACTCGCCGGGCACGCCGCCCGGCGGCCGATAGTCCACCCGATACCGGCCCGACGTGCCGGGCAGGTAGGCGAGCTGGACGGACGAGGCCGAGCCGTCCGGGGCATTGATGTTGGCGACCACGTCCGCCTGGTTCGTCGCCTGCCCCTGCGGCCCGCGGACCTGGGCGACGATCCGAACCGACGAGCCGGGATTGTACCGCTTCCGGTCCGTGTACGCCGTCACCCCGGGCTTCCCCTCGACTTCCTTGACCTCGTGATCGGCCAGCCAGCGGACCGCCTGGCCCCAGAACTTGACGTACGGCGTGTTGCGGCCCAGCCCCCGCAGCTCGAAGTCCCACCGCCACGTCGTGTCGCCCGTGAAGACCATCGACCGGCCGCGCCCGTACAGCCGGACCGCCGCCACGATCAGCCGGGCGCCGTCCGGCCCCCTCTTCTTCGGATGGACCATCAGCACGGTCGTGCCCGGCCGCGCCCGGCCCACCCGCGTGCAGCCCTGGAGCGGCGGCAGGTGCTTGGCCGGCTTCGCGTCGACCGTCGTGCCGAAGAACTCGGTGACGCCCGAGAAGATGGGGTGGTTCGCGCCGTCGGGGGTAAGCAGGGGCGAGAACGGGTCCTTGATCTGGCCGACGTCGCGGCCGCCGAGCGCCACGGGCAGCGTCTCTTCGAGCGGTGTCCCGGTGTACCCGCCGGGGCCGAGCGCCGAGTAGCCGCCCATCATCAGCAGCCCGCCGCCCGACTCGACGAACTTCTCCACGTTCGCCAACTGCGACGCGTCGAACACCGTCACGTCGATGTCCCGCAGCATCACCACGTCGAACTTGCTCAGCGTCTTATAGTCGCGCGGGAAAAACTTCGTGTCGACCCCGTCGATCTCGCCGCGGGCGGTGAACTCCCCCTTGCGGATCTGGACGAGCGAGAGGAGCTCGACGTTCGGGTCCATCTGGAACGTGCGCAGCAGCCAGCGATGCTCGGGGCTCATCACCCCCTCCACGAGGAGCAGCTTGATCCCCGGCTCGGTGACCTCGACGTCGAACTCGAACTGGTTGTCGTCGGTGATGTCCTCATCGCTCTCGGGCGGGATCTCGACCGAGCAGTTGTGCGTGCCCATCTCGGTCGGCGTGAACGTCAGCTCGACCGCCTGCGTCCCCGGGTATGCGTCGAGCTCGATGTGCGCCCGGGCGAGCTCCTTCTTATCGAACCGGAAGATGACGGGCACGCGGCGGCCGGCGAGCCCGTCGGCCCGGACGTGCACCGTGACCTCCGCCTGGTTCTCCGCCGCCATCCGCCGCTTGTACACCACGTTCGCCACCGCGATGTTCCGGAACTCCTCCTCCTCGCCGAGCCGCGTCCCGGTCCCGACCGCGAACACCGGGAGCCTGCTCTGCACAATCCGCTCGATCCGAGCCTCCTCGCCGAGGCCCGAGTTGTCGATCCCGTCGGTCAACACCAGCGCCCCCACCGTGTCCTGGTCGGCCCGCGCGCAGACCTTGCCCACCGTGGGGACGAACGCCGTACCGCGGCCTCCCGGCGACAGGGCGGGCAGCTCCTCGGCGGACACCGGCTCCAGGCCCGTCGCGAACGCGTACAGCTCGAGGTCGAAGTCCTCCGCCAGCCGCGCCAGCACCCCGTCCTCGCCGCCGAGCCGCGACTGCACATAGCCCAGCCGCGTCGAGCCGGCCAGCATGTCGTTCACCTTCATACTGCCAGACGTGTCGACGAGCACCAGCAAGCGCGACCGCTCCACCCCCGACTTCACCAGCTTGAGCGTCGGCTCCAGGTAGAGGACGACGAGCACCGCGAGGGCGAGGAACCGCAGGGCGAGCAGGAGCGCCGACCCGCGCGACGTGGCGCCGCGCGTGCCGCGCCGGTAGGCGAACACGACGGCCCCGGCGAGCGCCGCGGCCGCCAGGCCCCAGCCGAGCACCGGGTGGAGCTCCCCCCCCGCACGGATCAGGCCGCCGACCACGGCCATCCCGCCCAGAACGGTCCCGGCGAACAGGCCGATCACGTGGGGCCACCGGCTGATCCCGTACCGCGCCCGCAGCCAGAAGAACACGTTCAGCCCGGCCGCCAGGCCCAGGACGAGAGCCGGCATGCCGAGCCCGCGCTCGGCGAGCAGGAGTTCCGTGTTCGGTCCGAGGCTGATCCGTTCCACAATCATGATTATAGGGCCGACGCCGGGCGGGACACAAGCGTCAGCCGCGCCGGTGAGCGGGGCGTCGGCCGCCGAAGAGCTGGTAACCAAAACGGGGTACGCCAGGCGGCTGTTTTGTGGCACGGGCATCTTGGCCGTGACGCAACTGATTCAGGGGCCCGAAGCCCCGGCCCGTTGTTGGATTCACGGGTTGGAAGCCCGTGCCACGTCCTGGCGCCCGGCTGAGCATGCTCAAAGGCGGAAGTGGCCAGGCCCCTCCCCCATTTCGGTTATCGACTCGTCCGCCCGCTGCCGAACTGGCGATGGCGGGCGGGCTCTGCTACCATACGTTTCGGGCCTTCCCTGCGGCGATCATCGCCGGACCGACCATGCTGAAGATTGACCCATCCTGGTCCGTGGTTTTCGACGTCGGCGTGTGCGCGGCCGTCGTCTGGCTGGCGTGGCTGCTGCCCCGGCGCCGGCTGTTCCGGCCGATCGGGCGGCCGGTCCTCGTCGGGCTCGCCCTGGTCCTCTGCGTCCCGGTCCTCGTCCTGGGCAAGGTGTTCAGCCTGGCCGTGTCGCTCGCCGCCGTGCCCTGGCTGGCGATCGAGGCGTACAACGACACCGAGCAGCCGCTGCCGAAGCGGACCAAGGCGCTGCTCAGCACCGGCCGCATCCTCGTCTTCCTCCTGCTCATCCTCTGCATGCTCCGGCCGCGGCTGGAATACGTCACGGTCGACACCCATCGCGCCTGCGCGGCGATCCTCGCCGACGTCTCGCTCTCCATGGCCGAGGACTTCGACCCCCGGGCCGAACTCCAGGACATCCCCGACGACGAGCGGCAGACGCGCTACGACGTGCTGCGTGAGATCCTCCGCGAGCACGAGCCGCTGATCGCCGAGCTGAACGAGACGTTCGACTGCCGGCTCGCCACGTTCGCCGACGGGTACCGGCGGCTCGAGCGGCTGGACGAGCTGCCCGGGGCGCCGCCGGGCGCGCGGACGAACCTCGCCCGGGCGCTCGTCGACGCTCGCCGTCACCTGGGGACGGCGAGGACCGCGGGCGTCATCCTGCTGACCGACGGGCGCCACAACGTCGGGCACGAGAGCGTCGCCGACGCCGCCCGGCTGCTCGGCGTGCCCGCCCGCGTCATCTGCGTGGCCGAACGGCCCGAGGAGAAAAAGGACGTCGTGGTCGATACCGCCGAGAAGCCCGACCCCTCCGTCGAGCGTGTCGATCATCCCCGGCGGGTCTTCCTCGAAAACACCGCGCTCATCGAAGCCACGATCGCCTACGTCGGCCCGGAGACGGACGAGCTGATCACGGTGAAGTTGACGGAGGAGAACCGCGTCGTCGGGGTCGAGAACCTCAAGACGCCGCCGCCGAACGGGACGAGGAAGGTGACGTTCCAGTACATGCCGGAGACGACCGGGCTGAAGAAGCTGCACGTCAAGCTCCTCGCGCGGCGCGACACCGACATCCAGAACAACTCGAAAGAGGTGTACGTGCGGGCGTCGGACGCCCCGCTGGCCGTGCTCTTCATCGAGGGCGAGGTGCGGTGGGAGTACAAGTTCCTGCGCCGGGCGATCGCCGCCGCCGAAAACATCAAGCTCACCTGCCTCAACGCGTTCCTCGCCGGCGAGGGCGCCCGGCTGCTGCCGAAGACGGAGAAGGAGTGGAAGGGGCTCAGCCTGCTCGTCCTGGGCGACATCCCCGCCGACCGCTTCTCGCCCGCCGAGCTCGGGCGCGTCAAGCAGTTCGTCGCCGACGGCGGCTCGCTCCTCATGCTCGGCGGGTTCCATTCGCTCGGGCCCGGCGGATATGCCGATACCCCCGTCGCCGAGATCCTCCCCGTGGTCATCCGGCCCGACGACGGCCAGGTGCAGGACCCCGTCCGTGTCGACGTGACCGAGGACGGACTGGAGCACGACGCGCTGGTGCTCGGGCCGGGGAAGAACACGGCGAAAATTTGGCGGTCGCTCCCCCCGCTCTCCGGCTACACCCAGGTGGCGGGGGTGAAGGCCGCGGCGAAGGTGCTCCTGCGCGCCGCGCGAAAGGACGGCGGGACCGGCGCCCCGATCCTCGTCATCCAGCGCTACCGAGAGGGCCGGACCGCCGTCTTCACCGCCAACACGACCTGGCGCTGGATCTTCAACCGGGAGGGCAAGACCGCCCGCTACCACAAGGCGTTCTGGCGCCAGCACGTCCAGTGGCTCACCAGGAGCGGCTACGGCGGGAAGACGGGGAAACTCTCGTGCAAGACCGACCGGCTCACCTACTTCGTCGGCGAGCGGCCCAGGCTCACCGTCTGGGCGACCGGCAACCGGTTCCGCGACGCCACCATCGCCGCCCTCGTCGAGGGCCCGCCGAGCGCCGAATCGTTCCGGATGGACATCACCCGCGACATGCTGGGCAGGGAGGTCGGCCTCCCCCGCACCATGCAGGCCGAAGGCCGGTACCGCGTCGTGGTGACCGCCGACGTCCCGGGCCCGGTCACGCCCGACGAGGAGAAGAACCTCCGGGCCGAGGCCCCGTTCGCCGTCGAGCACAGGGCGAGTGTCGAGACCGAGAACACGAAGATCGACGTGGCGACCGCCCGGCAGATCGCCGAGCTCACCGACGGCGGGCTCTACTTCCGCGACAACGCCGGCGAGGCGTTCCGGGCGGTCTGCGACCGGGAGATTCGCACGGAGATTCGCCGCCCGACCTTCCGCCGGCTGTGGGACAACCTCTTCATGTACGTCGCCCTCGGCGGCCTCCTCTGCGCCGAGTGGGCCACGCGAAAGCGGAAGGGGCTCGCGTAGTCTCCTCCCGCGTTCTGTCGAGTTCAGAGAACAAAAGGGAAATGGGGAAAGGGGGGAAGGCCCCGTTCGCTGCCCTCCGGGCAGCGGGCCTGCGACTGTCCCTTCCCGGTTTCCCGCGTTTCCTTTTCCCTCGCGACTCTCGTTCCCCGACATGCGTCGCGTCTTTTGTTAGAATTCAACTGTCAGCTTCGGGCTTTGCCGGCGACTATGATATGAGAACGTTTCAACTGCTGATCAAGCCGGTCGGCGACCGGTGCAACCTCCGCTGCAAGTATTGCTTCTACTGCGGGACCGAGGACCTGTTCGAGGGCGAGCTCGACGCGGGCCGCCGGGCCGCGCCCACCATGCCCGACGACGTGCTCGAGCCCATGGTCCGCGAGTTCCTCGCCTACCGCATGCCGCAGTCGATCTTCTGCTGGCAGGGCGGCGAGCCGACGCTCGCCGGGCTCGAGTTCTTCCGCCGCGTCGTCGAGCTCCAGATGAAGCACGGCGCCCGCGGCCAGGTCGTCGGCAACGCGTTCCAGACCAACGGCGTGCGGATCGACCGCGACTGGGCCCGGTTCCTCGCCGAATACCACTTCCTCGTCGGCCTCTCGGTCGACGGCCCGCGCGAGGTCCACGAAGCCATGCGCGGCCGGTCGTTCGACGCCGTGATGCGCGCCGCGCAGCTCTTCCGCCAGTTCGGCGTCGAGTTCAACATCCTTACCGTGGTGAGCCAGGCGAACGTGCGCCGCGGCGCCGAGGTCTACCGCTGGTTCATCGACCGCGGCTACGACAACCTCCAGTTCATCCCCTGCCGCGAGGTTCGAGAGGACGGGACGCTCACGCCCGAGAGCATCACCGGCGAGCAGTTCGGGGCGTTCCTCGTCGCCGTCTTCGACGAGTGGTGGAAGGACGGCGTGAGCCGCATCTCGGAGCGGAACATCGACAGCGCCCTCGCCTACCACCTGCAGGGCGAGCCGACGATGTGCACGTATCAGGCGCGGTGCAGCGACTACCTGCTGATCGAGCGGGGCGGCGAGGTCTTCCCCTGCGACTTCTTCGGCCGGCCCGAGTGGCTGCTCGGATACCTCGGCGACCGCCCGATGCACGAGCTCGTCGAGGACGTCCGCGACGAGCGGTTCGGCAAGCTCAAGGGCGGGGCCGCCGCCGAGTGTCGCGACTGCGAGTGGTGGCCGATGTGCCACGGCGGCTGCCCGCGCGACCGCCGGGCCGACGGCAAGAGCCACTACTGCGAGGGCTACCGGATGTTCTTCGCCGCCACGGCCACCCGCCTGAAGCAGCTCGCCGCCACGCTGCGGCACCGGTGAGGCCGCGTCCTCTCCTCAGTCGCGGTGCCGATGGCGGGGGCGGATGCGTGTCGGACGGAGCATCCGGATCCACTGAGCCCCTCCGGGCTGGCGCGGTCGAGGTCGCCGGCCGGCTGGCGAACAAAAAGCATTGACATGTGCCGCCGCCACTCTTACAACCATGAGCGGGCTGTTCGCCGGCGCGAAGGACTTTGCGGAGAGGGGGCATGCGCTGTCCTTCCAGACCATCTGAATGGTCGGTGAGGCAGGCATTCTTGCCTGCCGGACGGCGGACAGGAATGTCCGCCCCACCGCCTTACATAATCTCTTGCTTCTGGGCCGTCGTCCTGCCGGCGCTCGCCGTCGTTTCGGCCCGCGCCGCCGAGCTCCCCAAGACCGCCCACAATCGCCTGGTCGAGGCCCGCCTCTCCGGCAACATGGCCCGCTTCGGCAAGGGCGTGCGCGGCAAGCCGAACCACATCGTCTACGACCTCCACCGCTGCCGGTTCCAGGAGTGGAGCCCCTGGAAAGAGTACGGGGTCGGCCTGAACGAGGACCTGGGCGTCGTGCCCGAGAGCCAGGCGGCGTACTGGATGGCCGAGTGGGCCGAGCCGGTGCCGGTCAATTACATCCGCCTGAGCGGGGCGTACCCGAACCAGCCGCAGCACCGGACGGCGTGGAAGATCGAGGTCCGGCGGGCGGGCAAGTGGCGAACGCACGCCCGGGGGGTCGGCGGCTGGTATCACGGCCGCCGCTATCGGTGGGGCGGCGCGGACACCGAACCGATCCGGATCGACGGGTTCCGCGTCTGCCTGTTCAGCCGGGACAATAAGACGCGGCTCAGAAGCATCCACTTCCGGGGTGAGGACGAGCTCTCGTGGGTCGTCGGCTACCTGCCCGCGATCGACGCCCGGATCCGCTGGCCGGGCGAGCCGGTCCGCGAAGGCCGGCCCGTCCCGTTCACCGCCGTCCCCGTCGCGGGCGACATCCGGTCGTGGGCCTGGCGGTTCGAGGACGGCTCGACCGCCGCCGGAAGGAAGGCGCAGCACGCGTTCGACCGGTCGGGCGTGAACGAAGTCCGGCTGACCGTCTCCGACGGGAAGGAGACGGCGTTCGTCCTCGCCCACGTCAAGGTGCTGTTCCCCATCGAGGCACGGATCGCGCCGCTGACCGAGCCGGTGCTCGCCGGCAAGCCGGTCGAGTTCTCCGCCGAGCCGTCGCTCGGCCGGATCGACCGATACCAGTGGCGGTTCGGCGACGGCAAGACTGCCGCCGGGCGCAAGGTGCGACACACGTTCGCCCGGCCCGGCGTCTATCCGGTCACCCTCACCGTCAACGACGCGACGCACATCCACGACGGGCTGATCATCCTGCGCGTCCACACGCCGAGGTCGCTCCGCCGCCCGGCCGTCCACCTCGACACCGACCCGTCGAACGGGGTCGACGACCAGCACTACCTCGCCTACGCCCTGTTCAGCCGGCTCGACGTGCTCGCGGTCAACGCCGTGCACCACGGCGGCGGCCAGGAGCCCGCCAACCGCGCCGCCGTCCACGAGATCCTCCGGCTCGCACGCCACAGCGGCCTGGCCGGCGGCCGCATCCCGTCCGTCTACCCCGGCGCCAACACCCGCCTGTGGGCGCCGCAGGGCGGCGACTGGACGGAGACCGAGCCGGTCCTCACCGCCGCCAGCAAGGCGCTGCTCGGGTCGGCACGCGGCGCGTCGCCCCAGAACCCGGTCTGGTGGGTCGCCGCCGGCGCCGCCACCAACCTCGCCAGCGCCGTCATCCAGGCACGCCGAGAAGAACTCGACCTGACCGACCGCGTCCGCGTCCTGTGGCTCTGCGGGACGGAGTCGGGGATCACCGGCCAGTTCAACGGCGACAACGATCCCTGGGCCGCGTACGTCCTGGGGAAGAGCGGGCTCCACACGTGGATCCTCCCCGGGCCCGTCGCCGAGAGCGTCGGCGTCAACAAGACGCAGGACGCCGCGCTCTATCCGCACAACAAGCTCGGCCGATACCTCCTCAAGACCCTGCCCGACATCCCGCCCGACAAGCGCCAGCCGCTCTACGACCCGACGGTGATCGCCGCGGTCATCGCCTTCCACAACAAGTTCGGCTGGGTGCATCCGGGCACGCCGATCGAGGTCGGGCCGCCGAACCCGAAACCAAAAGACCCCGAACACCCCGAGGAGACGACGCCCGAACCCTTCGCCTTCCGCCCGACCGAGGAGAAGACGCCGCTCCGCCTCATCCCGCGTATCGACGCCGCCGCCGTCAAGCGGGACCTCTTCCACACACTCAACGGCAAGCCGACCCCGCTCCGCAGGAAGTAGGGTGCGGCCTATCTGTCTTCCATCGCGTCGACCCGATCGACGTAGGCGTCGATGTCGAACTTCCGCTCGAGCCCGCCGGCGCTCATGTAGCGGACCTTGCCGAAGATCTCCCGTTCGCCCCAGGCGCGGTCGTGCTTGCCGAAGCACCAGGCGACGCCAGTGAATCCGTTCGGGTCGCGCCCGTCCAGCTCGTACTTATTGTTCAGCGACAGGGCGATCCGGAACGCCTCCCGCGGGGTCTCCGTCCACTCGATGATCTTCTTGCCCCAGTACATCCGCATGTAGTTGTGCATCTTCCCCGTCACGGCCATCTCGCGCTGGGCCGCGTTCCAGTACCGGTCGTGCGTCGCCGCCCGCTCCAGCTCGTCCCGCGAATAGACGACGTCCCGGCCGTCGGCCTCGTGCTCGGCCAGCGTCTTCTGCGCCCAACCGGGGACGGCGTCGTATCGATCGTAGTCCGGGTTGAACGCGACGAAGTTCATGCTGAGCTCGCGCCGCACGACGAGCTGCTCGAGGTAGGCGTCGCGCGCCTCGATCGTCCGGCCCCTGTGCTTCATCACCTGGAGGGCCACGTAGAGCGGCGAAATCTGCCCGAAGTGCAGGTACGGGCTCATGTCGGAGACGCAGTCGGCCGCCGGGTCGCTGCTCTTCTCGTGGTAGTCCTTCAGCTTGTTCGAGACGAAGGAGCGCAGCCGCTTCGTCGCCTCGCTCGTCCCGCCCCGGAAGACCGGCGACGGCGCGACACTCCGGTCGACGTCCAGATCGCCCAGCAGCGCGTCGACGTCACCCAGGTCGATGCCCTCGAGCGGGAGATCGAGCGAACCGTGCTGGACGGCCGTCCGCCGCAGCGGCACGAGATAGTCGTCAAGATGTTCGTGGATCTTCGGGCGGATCGTCCGGGCGGCGTACTCCTCCTTGTCCGACGCGACCTCGACC
>JAWODX010000001.1:0-3238 GCA_046483085.1 Planctomycetota bacterium | reverse complement strand
GGCGGCGGCGCTGTCCGAGATCTGCCGCCGCCTTCGCGCCCACCTGGGCGGCCGATCGGTCGGGCTGGCGGGCGCCGCGCTGCCGTTCAGGCGGGCCGAACCATAACCCCGGCCCGGGCCTCCGCAGAAGCCGGCGCGGCGCGTTCCTGTCTGCCCCGCCAGACCGTCAGTCTGTCCATGAGAGCCGACGGCTCAGTTGCTCGTTGATAAATACGATGCCGTGGCGTTCGGCGAACGGCGCGTGTGGCAGGCGACGTGGCGCGGGCATCTTGCCCGCGGTCTCGCGGCCATCCTGGCCGCGATCCCGCTGTGTACACAGTGCGGGGCCAGGACGCCCTCGGGACACGCGGGCAGGATGCCCGCGTCACCAACGGCGGCCCCGGCGGTCTGATCGCTCCCGGTCGAGGTGTCAATCTGGCGCGTTCGTCGTGCCGATCCGCCCGCCAGGAACACGTCGCCGTCGTTGTGAATCAGAGGACTCAGTTGTACCAGGCCTTGGCGTCTTCGAGGGTCATGGGCTCGTAGTCGCCGGCGTGCCCGGCGGTGCCGAACGCGACCATCTTGCCCTTCATGACCTCGTAGATGCCGCGGCGCCCTTCAGCCAGGTACTTGCGCTGGTCGAACACCTCGGGGTGCTCGTCGAGGTACTTCCGGATGTTTCCGGTGAAGGCGAGTCGCCCGTCGGTGTCGATGTTGATCTTCTGCACGCCGAGCTTGATCCCCTCCTTGATCTGCTCGATGGGGACGCCCATCGACTTCTGCAGGTTCCCGCCGTGCTGGTTGATGATCGCGACCAGGTCCTGCGGGACGCTCGACGAGCCGTGCATGACCAGCGCGGTGTCGCCCGCCTTCTCGCGGATCTGCGGGATCAGGTCGAGCGCCAGCGTCGGCTCTTCCTTGAACTTGTACGCCCCGTGCGACGTGCCGATGGCGATGGCCAGCGCGTCGACGCCGGTCTGCGCTACGAACTCCTCGACCTGGTCGGGATCGGTCAGGTGGACGGACGCGGCCTGTGTGTCGTCCTCGATCCCGCCCAGCGTGCCCAGCTCGCCCTCGACGCTCACGCCGAGCGGATGGGCGTACTCGACGATCTCGCGGGTGACGGCGATGTTCTCCTCGAACGAGCGGGCCGGGTGCGCGCCGTTCTCGTCCTCCCGGCCGTAGTCGATCGACCCGTCGATCATCACCGAGGTGAACCCGAGCCCGATCGCCGCCCTGCACGTCTCGAGGTCCGGGCCGTGGTCCAGGTGACAGGCGACGGGCAGCTCGGGGTTGTCCTCGACCGCCGCGAGCATCAGGTGCTTCAGGTAGACCATGTTGCTGTACTGGAGCGCCCCCCGGCTGGCCTGGAGGATGATGGGGGCGTTCAGCTCGGACGCGCCCTGCATCAGCGCCTGGATCTGCTCCATGTTGTTGACGTTGTATGCCCCGACGCCGTACCGGCCCTTGCGGGCCTCGGCGACGATCTGTCTCATCGGAACAAACGGCATGAGCATCCCTTTCTACTCGCTAATGGATGTGCGGCCGGTCCACCGGACTATTCGTACGTTTCGTATTCTTCCTGTCCGTGCCACAGGACGGACGGGGCGGGGATGCGTTCGACATCTTCGCCGGTGCCCGGGCCGTCGTGCTTGTAGAACGGCGGCGGGACCCGGAGCCCCTTGATGGGGATCCAGCTCAAGAGGAAGTCGGGGATTTCGCACCAGTTGACCGTGAGCTCCGCCTTGGGCAGGCAGGGCAGTTGGATCTGGGCGGTGCTGGTCAGCCAGGGCTGGTTCCCGTCGTCGTACATCTTCAGGTCGTCCAGGGCGAGTTCGTTCTTGTCGCCCACGTCGCCGAAGAACATGTTGCGGCGCTCCGCCTCCCCGTTCTGCCAGATGACCTTGCGGGCCAGGTAGCTCGCATAGAAGATCGAGATGCCCCCCTCGATCTCCGCCTCCTGCATCACGCCCACGCAGCCCCGGTCGATGGCCAGCACCGAGCCCTCGAACACCCCGGCCCCCACCTGCAGCGGGCGGCACAAGCGCGCCTGGAACCCCAGCGACCGGCACGTTCCCCAACCCAGCTTGATGGTCAGGATGTCGGTCAGGTCCCGGAATCGGTGGTAGAAGTAGCCGCCGATCGATTCCAGAATGGTCGGCGAGTCCGGCTCCGGCTCGGGGAACGGGTTCAGCATGGGCCGGCCTTCGCCCGGGCCGGCCGGCTCGCCGGCGACGACCACGGCCGATGAAGCGACCACGAGGACAACGGCACACAACAGGACGTAAGCCTTCATGAACCAACCTCCACCTGTAAACGCGCGGCCGCCACGAGACGAGAGACCGCCGGCCGCAGGACCTGTTTGCCCGTTAATACTGTGAGGATTATATGCACCGCCGAAGCCCAGTCAAGCGGAAAACTTCCCCTCGGGACACGGGACGGGACATCCTCTGCCCCGGGTGTGTGCCTTGCGCTGCCCGGGGAAGGTGTGGCGAGGGGAGCTCCGCAGCCTGGTGTGGGATCGGGCGCCGGGGTCTTACAGGCGGTGGCTCTTGAGCTTCCGGTACAGGGTGGCGCGGTCGATGCCGAGCAGGTTCGCCGCCTGCTCCTTGTTGCCGCTCGAGGCGTCGAGCGCTTTTTGCAGCATCTGGCGCTCGAGGTAGCGGATGGCCGTACCCAGGGGGGTGACGTCGGCGGGCCGGGAGCTCTCGGCCGCGGTCATCGCCTCCTCGGCGACGTCCGCCAGGTCGACGCTGTTGACGAACTCGGGCGCGAGGTGTTCCGGCCGAATCTCGGGCTCGTCGGCGAAGGTGACGGCGCACTCGATCGCGTTCTCGAGCTGGCGGACGTTGCCCGGCCAGTCGGCGTTCCCGAGCAGGGTCAGGGCCGCCTCGTCGATCATCGGCGGGCGACGCCGGAGCCGCCGCGCGTGCTTCCGGGCGAAGTGCTCGGCGAGCAGCGGGATGTCCTCCGGCCGCTCGGCCAGCGAGGGCACGTGGACCGGGACGACGTTCAGCCGGTAGTAGAGGTCCTCGCGGAATTCGCCCGACGTGATCAGCTCGTCGAGCGGGTGATTGGTGGCGGAGATGACGCGGACGTCGACCCGGCGCACCTCCGTGCTGCCCACGGGGCGGACGGCGCGCTCCTGGAGGCAGCGGAGCAGCTTCTGCTGGGTGGCGGGCGCCATTCCGGCCACCTCGTCGAGGAAGAGGGTGCCGGAATGGCGCCCGCCACCCAGCAGAAGCTGCTCCCCTGCCTC
>JAWODX010000550.1:0-2693 GCA_046483085.1 Planctomycetota bacterium | reverse complement strand
TTCGAGCCTACCTCGAGCAGTCCCTCCGCGACGTCGAAGTCCTCTGTACAAAGGGCGTGTACACGGCCATCCTGCGCCGCGATTGGGGGTTGCTCCAAGAGGGCAAGCGTAAGCGAGATGACCACCGGAGCCACGCGGTTGACGCCGTTGCCATCGCGCTGACCGACCGCGCCCGACTGCGCGGCCTTGCGCATGCCGCGCAGTCCCAGGAACGTGCCCGCGCCAAACTGGGCCACTGGCCCAGGCGAAAGCGCCTGCATCCCCCCTGGGGGGATTGGGACGGATTCCGGGCCCAGGTCATGACCGCCAAAGAAAACCTTGTCGTGTCCCACCGACCACAACGGGGCGTCGCCGGGCCGCTGCACGACGACACAATCCACGGAAAAGTCTCCGGATACAAAGACGTGTTCGTCGTCAGAGTCAAAGCGAACGAGCTCACGCCCGCCATGCTCCAGCCCCCCGAGGAGCGCACGCTCCCGTCCGGAGAAAAGACACTCAAGGTTGGAAAGTCAGGCAAGGTCCGCGACCCCGGTCTCAGACGACACATCAGGGAATGCCTCAGGGATAACGGCATTCACCCCGAGCGGTTTACCAAGAAGCAAATCCGCGATCTCGTGAAACAGGGCAACCTCACCATGCCGAGCGGCCTTCCGATAAAGCGGGTCAGAGTGCTTAGGATCCACTCCGACGCCGTCCGGATCGAGAGCGACCCCAGGCATCCGCGCTACTACAAGCCGGACGCCAATCATCACATGGAGATCGCCGAAGACAAGAAGGGGCGATGGCACGGACTCCGCATACGCATGTTCGACGCCGCGCGCAACATACGCCCGCCGAAAGGACATCCGAAGCTGCCCCTTTTCTACGGACCTTCGCTCGCCAGACTCAAGAAACAGGGAACGCTGCCGCCCCCCGTGGCCGAGTTCTACCGCGATAAAGCGTACGTCATGTCGCTCTGCAAGGGCGAAATGCTCTGTATGACCGACCCTCACTCTGACGAAACCGGGTGCTATTTCGTGGTGAAGAAGATCAGGTCCGATCGCGTGCAGCTCGTCGGCCACTCGGACGCTCGGCCTTCCAAGGGCGCCAACCACCGCCGGTTGATCCCCGCATCGCCGAACCGGCTCAAAAAGCTACACGCACGAAAAGTCATCGTCGGCCCGCTCGGCGACGTCCGATGGGCGGGGGATTGAGGTCCGGCCATGATCAAGCGAATCGTCGAGGTCTCCCGCCGCCCCTTATGGTTGTCGATCCTCCACGATCAGCTCAAGCTATGTGACCCTCCGGATGACGGAGGCGAAGAAGTGGCTTCGATTCCGTGCGAGGACATCGGAGTCCTGCTGGTCGAGCACCCGCAGGCCATGATCAGCCACTCAGCCGTCGGTCGTCTGATGGAATACGGCGCCGCCGTCGTCTTCTGCGGGCGCGATCACCTGCCCGTCGGGATCGCACAGCCGGTCTCCCGGAATGTCGAAGTCGTCCACCGGCTCCATACCCAGCTCGACGCGACCCGGCCCACCCGGAAGCGCCTGTGGAAGCAACTCGTCGTAGGAAAAATCCGCGCCCAGACCCGGAACCTCGACCACGCGCCCAAGGTCCAGTCGCGGCTCCGTGCCATGGCACGTCGGGTCCGCAGCAACGACCCCGAAAACGTCGAAGCCCAGGCCGCGCGCGCCTACTGGGGTGTCTGGCTCGACCATCTCCCCGGGGATGTCCGTTTCCGTCGCGATACAGACGGCGACGGCATCAACGGTCTGCTCAACTACGGGTACGCTGTTGTACGAGCCGCCGTCGCGCGTGCTGTCGTATCTGCTGGCCTCACTCCGGCGCTGGGCATCCACCACCACCAGCGGTCCGACGCCTTTGCCCTGGCCGACGACCTGGTCGAGCCGCTGCGCCCCCTCGTCGACCGAATCGTCCAGCAGCTTGTCGCCGATGACCGGCGGGAGGTGACGCCACAGAGCAAGAAGCCACTCCTGAGCGTCCTCCACCAGGCCGTCGAGTTCGACGGCGAGATCGGCCCGCTCATGGTTGTTATGCACCGCTACATAGCGGCCTTCGTCCGCTGCCTCGACCGAGAGCAGAAAGATCTGCCCTTGCCGCTCATGCTCGACGAGGACGACGAATGAGACTCTCGGGATATCGGCTCATGTGGCTGCTGACGATGTTCGACCTGCCGACCGATACGAAGAAAGCGCGGAGGGAATACACCCGGTTCCGGAAGGCACTGCTGAAGGACGGATTCGCCAAGATGCAGTACTCCGTCTACATCCGGCACTGCGCCAGCCGCGAGAACGCCGAGGTACACACGCGGCGCGTGAAGGCCGCGCTGCCCCCCGAAGGCGAAGTCCGCCTCATCCGCCTGACCGACAAACAGTACGAACGGATGGACATATTTTGGGGCCGAAAACGACAACCGCCCGACCCTGTGCCCGCTCAGCTCGAGCTTTTCTAGGCGTCGGATCCCGCCAACGCCTTGGCCCGACGGGCCCTGGCAGATCGGCAGTGTAACCGATCCCGACCTGCAATCAAGCCGCAACCATCTCAGCCCCGCCTCGCCGCCGCACAATAGTGTAACCGATCCCGACCTGCAATCAAGCCGCAACGACCCCCACGCGGCGAACGGCATCTCAAGGAGTGTAACCGATCCCGACCTGCAATCAAGCCGAACGCCTGCGGAGTCTGTTGCGGCT
>JAWODX010000372.1:0-2712 GCA_046483085.1 Planctomycetota bacterium | reverse complement strand
GTCATGGTCTCTTCGATCCAGGCCATGGCCTCGACGGGGGTCATGCGCCAGTAGGTGACGCAGGGGGAGAGGACCTCGACGAGGCTGAAGCCTTTCTGTTGTTCCTGGGTGTCGAGGGCGTGGTGGATGGCCTTTTTGGCGCGGCGGACGTGGGGGGGGCACGTAGATGTATCCCTGCGATGATCCGATCGCGTAGGCCCCGATCAGCATGCCTTCGAGGACGGCGTGGGGGTTGCCTTCCATGACGGAGCGGTCCATGAAGGCGCCCGGGTCGCCTTCGTCGCCGTTGCAGATGACATACTTCGGGGAGCCGGGGGCGTCGCGGCAGGAGCGCCACTTCCGCCCGGTCGGGAAGCCGCCGCCCCCGCGGCCGCGCAGGCCGGAGCGCTCGACCTCGTCGAGGACGTCGTCGGGGCTCATCTCGGTGAGCGCCTTGGCCAGCGCCCCGTAGCCGCCCGCCTCGATGTAATCCTCGATGCGGGTGGGATCGATCGTCCCGTTCTGCGCGAGAACGATCCGCTGCTGGACGTTGTAGAACGGGATGTCGTCGGGGGTGGTGGCCCGGGTTTCGGTCTGGGGGTCGTCGTAAAGGAGCCGCTCGACGACCCGCCCGCCGAGCACGGTTTCCCGGAAGATCTCGGCGACGTCCGGCTCCTCGACACGCTGGTAGAAGATGTTTCCGGGCTCGATCACGACGATGGGCCCGCGCTCGCAGAAGCCGTGGCAGCCGACGCACTTGACCTCGGCGCGCACGTCGACGTCGGCCTCCGCCTGCCGCGCCGCCTGGCGGAACAGCTCGAGCAGCTTGCGCGAGCCCTTGGCCGCGCAGCCCGTCCCGATGCAGACGCGGACGCACTTCGCCGAGGGGCTGCGCCCTTCGCGCAGTGAGTCGCGCAGCGTCGCCAGGTCCGCCGGGCTGGTCAACCGTTTCTCGGCCACAACCGTCACGCTTCGCCCTCGCCTTTCGACGTCTCCTCTTCCGGCGGCAGGGCGCGGAGAGCCGCCACCGCCGAGTCGGGAGTGACCTTGTCGTGATACTCGCCGTCGACCACCATCACCGGGGCCAGGGCGCAGGCCCCGAGGCAGTTGACGGGCTGGATCGAGAAGAGCCTGTCGGGGGTGGTGCCCCCGGGCTCGACCTGGAATTCCCTGCAGATGGCGTCGAGGATGTCGCCCGCGCCCTTGAGGTGGCAGACGGTGCCGACGCAGAGGGTGACCTCGTGGGCCCCCTTCGGCGCGAGCCGGAACGAGGCGTAGAAGGTGGCGACCGCGTACACGCGGCTGACGGGGAGGCCGAGCCTCCGGGCCATTCGCCGCAGCCGGTCCGCCGGCAGGTACCCGCATTCCGCCTGGAGGTCCTGCATCATGGGGACCAGCATGCCCGTGTCGGCGCCGTAGCGGCCGATGATGGCCTCGACAAGCTCGTCGGGCTCTTTGATCTTCTCGGTGTCTTCCATCAGAATCGGCAACCTTCGATCCCCGCCGGGGGGATTCTACACGACCGCCCCGCTCCGGTCAACGCCGGGCGCGGCGGGCTACACGGTTTCAACGGTCACCTCCGTGCCTCGTCTTTCGAGCTCCTCGGCGATTTCGCGGACGACCGCCAGCTTCATCCCGAGCTGCACCGGCAGGGCGGGGTTCTGGTGGGCCGGGTTGGCGGCCAGGCCGACGATGAAGTGCACGTGGTCGACGTCGAGCAGCACGCGCACCAGCTCCGACGCGCCGTCGCTCTGAAACCGCACCGTCTCCTTGGTGGACCCGGCCTGGAGCAGCTCGTTGGCCCGCGTCAGCGTGAGGATGCCTTCGGTGACGAGGTCGACGTGCGGCATGCGGGCCATGGGCGGCACGTTGTCTCTCGCCGTCTCGAGGTCGACGTCCAGGGGCTGGCCGAAGCGGCGCGAGACGATCTTCGCCGTGGTGCCGCCGCAGACGATGTGGAGCCCGGCCCGCTCGACGAAGCGCGAGACCAGCGGGCCGTCCATTTCGGCCTCGACCGGCGGGCCGGTGAGCAGGGTGGCCACGAGCTTCCGCCGCACCTTGATGACGACCACGCTCACGTCGTCGCCCGGGGCGTCGGCGTAGAGCTCGCGCACCGTCTCGGCCAGCTTGTCGGCGAGCTGCTGGGCCGAGAGCTCGGGGTGGGCGTGCTGTTCGAGGTAGCGGGCGGTCTGTTCCTCGCCCCAGCCGAGCGGGTAGACGCCGCCGATGCCGGCGTTCAGGACACCGTCGGAGACGAAGACGACCCAGTCGCCGAGCTCGAGCCGGACGACGGACTGTGTGATCTGCTTGCCGCCGATGGTGCGTTGCTCGGCGGACCGGGGCTGGCGCCGCCTGTCGCGGAGCAGCACGGCGGGCGGGGTGTCGAACTCGACCAGCCGGGCGCGGCCGTCGCGGAAGAACTGGGCGATGGCGAACGTGCTGTAGGCGAGCTTCCGAACCTGGCAGACGGGGAGGGTGCGGCCCAGCGTCTCCACCACCTCGGTCAGCGGGAGTTGGTTCTCGAGCAGGTGCATGGCGATGCGGGTTGTGAGGGTGGCGAGGATGTTGGCCTTGACGCCGCTGCCCAGGCCGTCGGAGAGGGCGACGGTAACCGATTCGGGGTGGCGCGAGACCGCGATGCTGTCGCCGCATAGCTCTTCGCCGTGCTTCCGGAGCTGGCGGGTCCCCCACTCGTAGTAGAATCTCACCGAGCCCGTTCTTCCCGAAAAAGAG
>JAWODX010000363.1:0-3544 GCA_046483085.1 Planctomycetota bacterium | reverse complement strand
TCTTGCTCCTACTCGTGCTCACAGGTCTCGATTCGAGCGAAGCGCCGAGGACGACGACGAGGACGATTCGGACCCGCGGCGAGGCTTGGGGGGGCTGGCGGCTGAATTCCCCACACTCTGATCATCGAGTCGCGGCGCAGGGCCGCTGATTGACACCGTTTGCGGGCCGGGCTAGAATGCAGTCTGGAGGTCTTCTGGCCTGTGAAACCGCTCGTGGCCACCGTTTTTCCCCTCTTGCTGGCGTGCGCCGCCGCCGCTCTCGCGGCCGGGGCGCATCCGCCCGAGGCACTCTACGTCAACGTCTACGACGAGGCCGAGGAGGCGCTCGCCGCGCTGGGCAAGCTGACCGGCGAGGGCCGCTGGGACCGGGCCGCCGAGACGGCGCAGGAATACCTCGCGAAGGACCCCGGGCTGTTCCAGATCGAGCCCGGGCGATACGTCAGCTTCGCCGCCCGCGTCCGGCGCGAGGTGCTCGCCTGGCCGGAGAAGGGGATCCGCGCCTACCGGGCGCGCTACGACGACTCGGCGCGGCGGAAATACGAGGCCGCCCTCGCCCGACGAAGCGTCGACGACCTGACCCGCGTCGTCCGCACGTACCTGCCCTCCTCGTCCGGACCGAAGGCGCTCGCCGCCCGGGCCGAACTCCGCGCCCAGCGCGGCGAGCTGCGCGAGGCCCTGCGCGACGTCCGGCGGCTGCTCCGCATGGAGCAGCGGGCCGGCCTGCCCGTCGACGAGCTCAAGTCGAAGCAGGCGGCGCTCCGCGAGGCGCTGCGCCGGTCGGCCGCCCGGCCCGCGCTCTCCGCCGGCCGGATTGACGGCGTTGGCCGCGATGCCCGACGCTCCGGCCTCTACCCGGGGACCTACACGATCGGCGCCCGCGAATGGTCGGTCCCCGTCCGCGACGCCGAGGTGGATCAGCACGTCGCCCGCGGCCTCCGCGCCCGCCGCCGAGCCGTCCCCAGGCTGAGCTACCCCGCCGTCGCCGACAACCGAGCCTTCGTCCAGACTTCCGAGTGGATCGCCGCGCTCGACCTGGAGACGGGCGAGGCGACGTGGCGCTGGCCGGCGGCCCCCGACCGCCCGGACCGGCGCGACCTCCGCGACGCCCTGCGCGCGCCCTTCCTCGCCGCCGACCGCGTCTTCGCCCTGATCGGCGGCGGGCTCGTCGCGCTCTCGCCGACCACCGGGGCCGAGCTCTGGGCCCGCGACCGCATCGTCAAACAGGAACCGGTCCGGGCGCCCGGCGCCGAGGAGCGCCCCCGGCCGCCGGCCGTCTTCGCCAACTCGCTCGTCGCCGGCGCCGGCAAGGTCTTCGTCGTCGCCGTCGCCGCCCGGCGCGAGACCGAGGCGTTCGTCGCCGCGTTCGACGCCCGGAACGGGGCGCGGCTCTGGCAGCGCCGGCTCTGCTCCCAGGTCTTCCGCGGCGTACTCGGGCGCGGCCCCCACCCCGCGCCGCCCGCGTTCGACCAGGGTGTCGTCTACGTGTCCACGAACCTGGGCGCCGCGGCCGCGGTCGACGCCGCGACCGGCGAGGTGCGATGGCTGACCGAATATCCCGCCTTCTCGCCCGCGCGGCGCCGCGCCGCGTTGACCGCCGACGACTGCTGGGAGAACAACCCGCCGGTTGTCTCCGGCGGACGGCTCCTGCTCGCCCCGCAGGATTCCGACCACCTCATCGCGCTCGATCTCGACGACGGGCGGGTCCGGTGGCAGGCGCCGCGGCTCGGCATGCGGTACCTGGCCGGCGTGAGCGGCGGCCGCGCGTTCCTCGCAGGTGATCGAGCGGCGGCCGTCGACCTCGACACGGGCAAGCTGGCATGGCTCGCGGGGCTCGACGCGCCGGCCGTCGCCCGGCCCGCCCCGACAAAAGACGCCCTGCTCGTCCCGACCCGCGACGCCCTCGTGGCCCTGGCCGCCCGCACGGGGCAGGTCGCCTGGCGCTACCGGCTCGACGAGCCGGGCGAACGCGGGAACCTGGCGCTGGCGGGCGGGCGACTGCTCTCGCTCGCGCACCATCGCATCGACGCCTGGGGCCCGGCGTCCGACATCGACGGCGGATCGGCGCGGGCGAACCTGCGGCGGGGCGAACGCCTCGACCGCCTGGGCGACCTGGAAGCGGCGATCAAGCAATACCGGCTCGCACTCCTGGCCCTGGACGCGAAGGAGGACCAGCGCGAACTGCGGCGGCGGGTCCTGCGCGCGACCTCCGACGCCTACGCGCGCCTAGGCGACCGCGCCGCGGCGGAGGGGCGATACGACCGGGCGGCGGACGCGTTCCTCCGTGCGCGCCGAGAGGCCCCGACGGTCGAGCTCGCCGCGCGGGCCGGGCTCCGGCTGGCCGAGGTGCGCCGGGCGCAGGGGAACCGGGCGGCGGCGGTCGCCGCGTACCAGGACGTGATCCGGGGACGGCGCGGGGCGGCGGTCGCGCTCGGCGGCGTCGACCTCCCCGCCGAAGCCGTCGCCGAAGCGCGCATCGGCCGCATCCTCGACCAGCACGGGCGCGGCGCGTACGAGCCGTTCGAGAGGGCGGCCGCGGCCTTGTGGGCGAAGGCGGCGAACGCCGAGGCGGGCGACCGGCCGACGCTGCTGCTCCGGCTCGCCGCGGAATATCCGAACAGCTCGGCCGCCGCGAAGGCCCGCCGGGAGCTGGGCCGGGCCCCCGGCGTCGGGCTCGAGCCGGAGCCGATCCGCGTCTGGCGGACCGCGTTCGATTCGTCCCGCCGCTCGCCCGTCCTGCTCAGGGGCGCCGATTACCGCGTCGCGGGCGAGCCGGTCCTGCTGATGGCGGTCCGGAACAGCGGCCGGTTCCCGTCGTTCGTGTGGAACGCGGTCGAGTGTCGGCGCGTGGCCGACGGCCGCGTGCTCTGGCGGACGTGGGTGGGCGAGTGCGCGGCGTCGGCCCACGTGCTCGGCGGGACGGTCCTCACCCACGGCGACCAGGTGATGACGGCGCTGGACGGGGCGACCGGGCGGACGCTGTGGACGGTGGGCCCGCCGCGGGGGCAGGGCGAGCCGGGCGGGCTGCCCTTCCGGCTGCCGGACCTCGACCGGATCCGCGATACGGCGGCGGGCGGCGGGATGGCGTTCGCCGCCAAGGCGTCCGGCCGCCTGCTCGCCGTCGACGTGAAGACCGGGAAGGAGGCCTGGTCGAGCAAGATCGACGGGCACGTGCTCGCCGGATCGGCGTGGTTCGACGGCGACGCGTTCGTCGTCTGCACCGAGAACCCCGGCGCGGTCCACCGCTTCGTCCCGAAGACCGGCGAACGACTGGCGAAGCTGACGTTCGAGCGGGCGGACAACCGGTTGACCGACGTGCCCGCGTGGCAGCCGGCGGCGCGCCGGCTGTGCGTGGTCGTCGGCGACCGCGAGGTCCGCAACATCGACGTCCGGCGCGGCAAGACGCTGTGGTCGGTCGAGAGCGACGGCGCGGTGGGCCGAATCACCGCCAGCCCGGACGGGACGCGCGTGGTCGTCCTGCCCGACCGGTGGACGTTCGCCGGCAAGGTGCAGTGCATCGGCGCGAAGACCGGCAAGGTGACCTGGA
>JAWODX010000361.1:0-3250 GCA_046483085.1 Planctomycetota bacterium | reverse complement strand
TCCGTTTAAGGAATTATATCCCCGCGCGCCCATAATCCAAGCGCGCCTCGTGAACTTGGACCGGACCTGTGAGTGAGCCTTGCAGCAACGCCCTTAGCGTCGGGGGGCTACTTACCTCTCGCCTATCGCGCCCGACGTGACGGCACGGACTAGCCGTCGCCGTCTTCCAACCAGGCGTCCACGGCCGCCAGGGCGGCCTCGGGCTCGGCGTCCATGGTCCCGGCCAGGGGCAGGTCGAGCCCCCTTCCGGTGAGCTCGTCGGCCAGCTCCTGGATGAAGACCCCGCGCCCGGGGCAGCGGGCGTGCTTCCAGGTCTCGGCGACCCCGCAGGCAGGCGAGCCGTCCTTGCCCAGCACGCCGAGGACCCGCAGCCCGCAGCGGCGGTACTGCTCCACCTGGTCGGCCAGGGCGGCGGCCAGGGCCCGGCAGGTCCGGCGCCCGGCGGGGGTGTCCAGGGCGGCGTAGATGTTGACCCCCTCCCGGTCCAGGCCGAGCACCGCCAGCTCCCCGCAGGGCATCTGGAGAAGGCCCACCCCGCGGTCCATCAGGCCGGTGACCAGCTCGGCTACCGCAGCGGGACGCTCGGCGCAGCCGGCCAGGCGGGCGTTCTGGTTGAGGACGCAGTGCGGCACGAGGACCAGCATGCCGCTTCGGCGGTCGCGGAAGTCCATGGTCGGCCTCGGGGGGATTGTACGGGCCGGCGGCGCGGGTGGCCACGGGGCGGGGCAAGTTGCGATTGACATTCCGGCGCGTCCGGCTAGCATTTGCGGCGTCGGCGGTTGCATGAGCCCGGCCGGCGCCGGCCCTCTCGTGGTGATCAGGTAATACGCGGCAACGCCCCAGTTGTAGTCGGGAACGCCGCCTGCGTGGTAGATCGAGGGATCGGTCGAGATATTCTCCGGAAAGGAGGGCTCGCGGTCGTAGACGGCGAGGAACCGTCGAGCTCCCTCATCGGCGGCGTCGCGATACCCCTGCGAGGCGAGCATTTCGAGAAGCCAGTAGGTGATCTGGGGCCAGTTCCTCCCGCGCCAGTAGCCCGACGGCTGGTAGGCCGGATGGTTGTAGGCAACCGAGGGGAACGGCACCGGGCCGAAGAACTGAGCGGGGTCCAACAGAACGTTTTCGATCAGATCGCGCTTCGTCTCTTCGGGCACATCCATCCCGGCCCAGATCGGCCAGAACATGTAGAACGTGGGAACACGAGTGTGACGGCCGGTCGCGTGGTTGTAGTCCCAGAAGCGCCTTTCGTCCGGTAGATAGCACACGCGCATGAGCGCACTCCGCAGCGACTCTGCGCGTTCCCGGTGCACCTGAGCGTCCGCGTCCTTCCCCAACCGAGACGCAAAATCGGCGAGGTGGATCGCGTCACGGTAGAGAAACGAGTTGAGTTGGACCGACGCGATCGGCGGTATCCAGCTGCAACCGGCGTGGACCGAACGCCTCACGACTTCGTCCCATAGCGGGGAGTTGTCCGCGGTCTGACCCGACCACGTCCATTCCGAAAGCCCGTCCCGATCCTGGTCGCTGAAATCCTGCCAGTAGCGATGATTGCGCACGAGGATCGGGTAGACACGTGAGAGCATCTCTCGATCGTCACCGTTTGCCTTGAGGTACTTATCTACTGCCCAGCCGGCTACCGGCGCCTGTGGCCCCCCGATGACGTTACGACCCGCGACGTGATAGTTGAAACCGTGCTCGGGACAGAAACCGTTCTCGTCTTGCCGAACGAACTGCGCGAGGATAGCCCCGGTTGCGAGCTCCGGTTCGAATCTCGCCGCGGCGGCCGAGCTGAACAGAGCGTCCCAGAAGAACGCCTTGGTGAATCCGTGCGAGGACGGCACACAGGTGGACGCAACCAGTCTGCCGAACTCGCCTCCTCGCTCGTTCGCCCGATAGCCGGTGCGCGTGAGTGCCCATCGCGCTCGCCACGCCTGAGCCAGCCCGGCAGCGGGAACCGCCGGTGGATCATCCCATCCAACCCGCTTCAGAAAGACCTCGCGACTTTCGGTGGACGCGGTGTCGACCGCGAGAACCGTCCCATGTGCAGTCAACCGCTCTGGAAGGCCACCCCAGTGATGCTCAGAGTCAAGGTAGGTCGTAACCGAGAGCTCTGTGAGGAACGTGAACGTGACGCTGTCGCCGGCCGCAAGCGAAATCTCACCTGCGTCAAAACAGTAGAACAAGCACTGTCCGGCAACGCGAAGTTCGGTCGGAGAGGCGGTGGCGTCCGTTCCCACGACGCTCATCCAATGCGGAGCAGCTGAGACCGTGGGCGTGACCGCAGGACCGTCGACCGGCGTAATCCGCAGTGCTGGAGCGGGCACGAAGGGCCCGCCCTGGTTCTCGAGCCCGCCGACGATAGCCGCGCCGTCCGAAGAAGCAAAGGTCAACCGAGGGAGGGCGTCTCCACCTCCGTACTTTGCCAGGAGCTCCGCGCCGTCGTGCTCGTCCCGCGAGAACTGCCCCAGAAACCGCGGTGCACACGTGACCGGAGCATCGGGCGCCGAAAGGGTAAACGACGAAAGTGCCCGCACCTCGTCGACAAATACATGACGAGCCGTCACATCGACCAGGGTCCCATCCGGCGTTGCGGCGTCTCCGGTCTCTTTGGCCTCCCAGGGCAGGCTCTCGAGGGAGCCGCGTCGGACCGGAAAGAGTCGTCCGTCCTCCACGAACCAGACGGTGAGATGCATGTCGGCCGCAGCCTGGTTTACCACGACCGAGCGGACCTGGAGCATGCCGGAGCCGAGCGAACGTCCCTGATCGAATACGAGCCCGAACTGGGAGTATCGATCTACGAATGGGAACTCCTGCTTGTTGAACGAAATCGAGTTACGGAAGACATCGTCTGCTTCTCTGGTCATCTGGTTTCCTCTCTCTGGCGACCAAGCGTTTGCGAAGACACTCATCGATCACGGTTTCGATCAGCGGCGCCGGACCTGCCGTCTCAGGCGCCCCCGGTGGTAGTTCCGGTCATCGAGGTATTTCTGAAGGAGTAGTCCCTACTTCGAGCTCAAAGAACCCCTCCAGACGAACCGGCAATCGGCCGGCCGCTTCGATCTCGCCGAGCCAGACTTTCACCGCCGCCCGTTGCGACGACGGGGTGTTGCTGAAGGTCATCACAAAGTTCGGCACGTACGGCATCTCGTAGAGCTTGTACGGGTCGCCGAAGCTCGTGAACACGACACCTCGGTGATCGTGCCAGAACGAGTTCCAGAGCGAGGAAACAGCCTTGCCGGCGAATCGGGTG
>JAWODX010000504.1:0-2989 GCA_046483085.1 Planctomycetota bacterium | reverse complement strand
CTCGACGCCCTGGAGCACGGCGCTCCCCCGCACGGCGGGATCGCCATGGGGATCGACCGGCTGGTCATGCTCCTCCTCGGCCTGGGCACGATCCGCGACGTCATCGCCTTCCCCAAGACCCAGCGCGGGCAGTGCCTGATGACCGACGCCCCCGCCGAGATCTCCGAGCGTCAGCTCAAGGAGCTCGGGCTCGAGTCGTGACGCGCCCGGGCCCGCGCGCTCCTGCGCCCCAGGCGCCTGGCTCGGGGATCAGGTCAGCGCTCGGAGCACGGCGCGGATGCCCCGGTAGTGGCGGGTCTGGTACTCGCGCAGCATTCCCCGAGTGACCTCGTCCGTCACGGCCGCCCGCTCGATCGGGCGCTCGCGGCTGCCCTCCACGTCGAAGCACGGGATCCCGCCGTTCCGGTACGCCCATTCGGGCCGGGCGAGCCGCTCGCCGGCGCCGACGAGCCCCAGTAGCCGTAGACGCCGCCGGGCTCCACGTCCTGGTCGACGAACTCGAACTTGCGGTCGTTGATCGCCGGAAGCGTCCCCTCGAACACCTTGTCCGCCGCGCGCGGCCTGGCGCCGTCGAAGTACTCCGCGTAGTCCTGCCCGAACACGAAGCCCGGTTCCGGCCGGCGGTAGATGCGGACGACGATGTTCTTCTTACGTTTCGAGTGGAAGAGCGGCGTCGACATGTAGAACCGCAGCCGGACCGCGCCCTCCTCGACGCTCGCCCGCAGCCGCCCGAACAGCTTCCGGGATGCCGTCCCCGGTTTCACCATCGCATTCTCCATCGCCTCGGCTGCGGTGGGCAGACAGGAATGTCTGGCCCACGGAACCGGGGAGAGGGGCCGGTGAGCCACGTATTCGTGCCTGTCACCCACTCCGGCCGGCGCAGCAAATCACGGCTCACCCAGGGCTCGGCCCCGTGCGGCCTGTTAGATGTCGTCCGGATGCACGATCTCGCCGGCGACGGCGGAGGCGGCGGCGACGGCCGGCCCGCTCAGGTAGACCTCGCTCTTCGGGTGGCCCATCCGGCCGACGAAGTTGCGGTTCGTCGTCGCGAGCGCCCGCTCGCCCTCGGCCAGCACGCCCATATGCCCGCCGAGACACGGCCCGCAGGTCGGCGTCGAGAACACCCCGTCGGCCTCCAGGAACACGTCGACCAGCCCCTCGTCGATCGCCTGCTTGCAGATCGCCTGCGTGCCGGGCAGGATGATGAGGCGGACGCCCGGCGCGACCCTCCGGCCCTTCAGGAGCCGGGCGGCGATCCGCAGGTCGGTCACCCGCCCGTTCGTGCACGAGCCGATCACCACCTGGTCGAGCTTCGTCCCCCGGAACTCGCCGACCGGATGGGCGTTCGACGGCAGGTCCGGCGCGGCGACCTGCGGCTCGATCGACGACGCGTCCCACTCGAACACCCGCTCGTACTCGGCGTCCGGGTCGCTTGCGAGGTAGACCGGCTCGCGCTCGGCCCGGCCGGACTCGTACTCGCGCGTCACGTCGTCGGGCGCGATGATCCCGTTCTTGCCGCCCGCCTCGATCGCCATGTTGCACATCGTCAGCCGGTCGTCCATGCCGAGCGACTCGATCGTGTCGCCCGCGAACTCCATCGTCTTGTACAGCGCGCCGTCCACGCCGATCTGGCCGATCGTGTAGAGGATCAGGTCCTTGCCGCCGACCCAGGGCCGGGGCGTTCCGTGGAAGACGAACTTGAGCTGGCCGGGCACCCGGAGCCAGACCCGGCCCGTGGCCATCACGGCCGCGAGGTCCGTGCTGCCCACGCCCGTCGAGAACGCGCCGAGCGCGCCGTACGTGCACGTGTGCGAGTCGGCGCCGATCACCACGTCGCCGGGGACGACGACGCCCTGCTCGGGCAGGAGCGCGTGCTCGATGCCGACGCGGCCGACTTCCCAGTAGTGGCTCAGCTCGTGCTCGCGGGCGAACTCGCGCATCATCTTGCACAGCTCGGCCGCCTGGATGTCCTTGTTCGGCGTCGAATGGTCCGGCACGAGCGCGATCCGGTCCTTGTCGAAGACCTCCCCGATGCCCGCGTCGCGGAGCGCCTCGATGGCGAGCGGGGCGGTGATGTCGTTCCCCAGCGCCATGTCCACGGTCGCGTAGATGAACTCGTCGGGCCGGACGACGTCCCGGCCCGCGTGCGCCGCCAGGATCTTCTCGGTGATCGTCATACCCATTGGCTCGGCCTTTCAAACGGTGGCGACGGAGCGTGTAAAAGAGAGAGCGGGAATCCTTCTTCGCCAAGGCTTGGCAGGACGAGAAAGGGAAAACGGGAAAAGATAGATGATCGCCGCCGGAGGCGGCAATTCAACTCATTTCCCACTCTTCCATTTTCCCGATTTTCCTTGCCGTTTCTCGATCGTCATCATACGGATTCGGGGGCCGAATTCAATCGGTGCCGCCGGCCGTGGGCCCGGACCAGCCAGAACGCACCGGCCAGGATCACCACCCCGCCGGCAAGCTGCCACCGGCTCGGCACCGTCCCCAGAAACAGGTACGCCAGCGGGAACGTGATCAGCGGCTGCGCCATCATCACCAGTGTCGAGCGGGACAGCTCCCAGTGGCGGTACGAGGCGACCAGCAGGAACACGCCCAGGCACGGGCCGATGAACGCGCCGAACAGGAGCGCCCGCCACCGCGCAGCGCCCACCGCGAAGTCGAGCCGCCCGGTCAGCCCCGCGATCAGCCCCAGCGAGACCACCCCGCCGAACGTCCGCCAGAAGTTCACCACCATCGGCTCCACCTCCCGCACCGACAGCTTGATGATCAGCCGTTGGGCGGACACGATGAGATAGGACACCATGGCCAGTCCGACACCGACGGCGACGATCCGCCACTCGGCGATCGTGCTCAGCGCCCCGCCCGCCACCATCACCAGCACCGCGGCGACCTCGAACCGGTACAGCCGTTCGCCCAGCACAATCACCCCGGCGAGGATGGTGAACACCGGGACGAACCGCTGGAGAAACGACGCGAACGCCGG
>JAWODX010000495.1:0-2783 GCA_046483085.1 Planctomycetota bacterium | reverse complement strand
CGGCGCAGCGGCCGGCTGTCGCTGTCGCGCAGCTTGAGGAGCAGCGCGGCGTGCTCCGGCCCGGCCACCTCCTGGATCACCCGCGCCGACCGGTGCGCCATCGCCTTTCGCTTCGCCAGCCGCTCGAGGTAGGGCAGGGCGGTCGGTGAATCGAGCTGGATCAGGGCATTGACCGCGACCGACGCGGTCGCCGGCTCGACCAGCGCCCGAATGAGCGCGGGGAGCGCGAGCTCGTCACGCAGGCGGCCCAGCGCCCGAACGCCCGCGCGCTTCACCTCGGGCTTCGTCTCCGGCTTCTTCAGGAGTGCGGCGATCGTCGCCAGCGGCTCGTCGCAGTGCATCCGGCCGAGCTGCCCGAGTGCGAGAATCTGGAGTTCGGTCGGCAGGTCGGGGAGCCGCCGGGCAATGGCGCGCGCCGCGCTGTCGGCGTCGGTGCTGCCCAGCATGCGGAGTGCGACGGCCGCGACGTCCCGGTCGTCGGACTGGAGGGCCTGGACAAGGAAGGGGAGGGCGTCGGGGCCGCTGTCCCGGAGCTGCTCGCCGGCGTATTCGGCGCCGGCCCGGCCCCGCAGGAGCTGGGTCGCCAGTTTCCGGAGCCGTTTGTGCTCCTCGACACGCCCCCGCAGCTCGTCGGTGATCTTGAAGTCGGGGACGTCCTCCTCGGTGTACTCGATCTCCTGCACTTCGGCTCGGCGGAAGGTGAGCGTCTGCTGGTCGGTCGTGGTGACGGTGACCCGGTCTCCGGCGACGCGGACCTTGCCCTCGACGCGCTGGCCGTTCCGAAGGACGACCGTGTCGGCGCCAACCGCGACAGGGAAGAGGAGACATGCGAGGATGGCGAGCCGGCAGGGGATACGCGGCGGACCGGTCGTGGGAGGATCCGCGTGGCCGGCGCCGCGCACGTCACGCCCCCCGCTTCTTGCCCCGGAGCCGGTCGAGGAGGCCCGGCTTCTTCGTCGGCTCCTCGGGCTCCGGCTCGGACGGGGGTTCGGTCGCGGGTTCGGGCGGCGGCTCGGGCGATGCCTCGGGCGGGGCGGGCTGCTCCGTCTGGTCCGCCTCGGTCGCTGCTTCGAGCGATTCGAGGAGCGATTCGAGCTCCGAGCCGTCCTCCTCGAGCTCCGACGAGGCCGGTTCCGCATCGTCTTTCGCGGAGAGCTCTTCGGATTCGCTGACGTCGACCTGCGGAACGACGCAGCGGTGGCAGAAGAGCCGGCCGCCGATCTCGGTCGCCTGATCCTGCTCGACGGCGTCGTCGGGCAGCTCGCGGCCGCACTGAGCACAGACGGTCCGCTTCGGCGGCTCGGCGGATTCGGGCTCCGCCCGATCCTCGGCGATCTTGACGATGTCCTCCGCGTCTCTCTCCTCGGCGGTGTCCTCCGTCTGCGCGGATTCCGCCTCGGCGAGATCGTCGATCAGCACTTCCGTCCCGCTCAGGCCCTGCTGGTCGGGTTCGCCGTCGATGCTGAACTTGTAGACGGTGGCCCCCACGCGGACCAGATCGCCGGAATGCAGCGTGGTCTCGTTGACCTGTGCCTTGTTGACATACGTCCCGTTGCGGCTGCCGACGTCGGTGAGGATCCAGTCGCCGTTCCGGCGTTGGATTTCGCAGTGGCTGCGGGACGCCAGGCCGTCGGGCACGCGGACCGTGCAGTTCACCGACCGGCCCATCGTGCACATGTCGTCATCGTCCAGCCGGTAGAGGCTGTTGAGCTCGAGGCCCCGAACCACCCGCAGTGTCGCAGGCATAAATCCCTCCGTCTATATGCTACCGCGGTCCCCGCGACCCGTCAAGCGAGACCCCGGGGGTCCCGACGTGAAAAAACGTACCAGGCAGCGCCGTAACAGGTTGCAGCCGGCCCCGCCACGGTCGGCGATCCTGCAATCCCCTCGCTCGCCGCGAACCGAGCGGGCGGGCGATTGCCTCATGAACAGCATCGTTCGGATTGTGTCGAAGTTGAGCGGCAAATCGCTCGGCCGGCGCGGTTCCGGCGGCCGCGTACAATCCAAGTTGAACGGGCCGAGCGCGACCGGTAGAATCATATGGGCGACACGTGCCCCACATGGCAGCCAGTCCGAGGATTCCGCGTGACCGCTGACCCACCCGCTGAACGCCTCGTCTCCGTCATCATTCCCACCCGCGACCGGTGCGAAGAACTGATCGAGTGCCTTGAGTCCATCCGGAGACAGGAGTATCAGTTGGTCGAGGTCATCGTCGTCGACGACCACAGCGAGGACGACACGGCCGAGCGGGTCGGCCGGGAGTATCCGGAGGTCACGCTCCGGACGACCGAGACGCGGCGGCAGCCGGCGTTCCTCCGCAATCTGGGCCTGCGCGCGGCGAACGGCGAGTTTGTGCTCTTCCTCGACAGCGACAGCGAGCTCCCTCGCCCGGACACCGTTTCGACCATGGTTCGCGTGCTCGACGCGAACCCCGGGCTGGGCGCCCTGGGCGGCGAGATCAAGGTGAACGGCCCCCGCCAGGACGTCGCCTACGGCCGCAACGTCTGCTTCAACGGCGAACCGGTCGCCGTCGAGGCGCCCGCCGAGCCGCCCGACCGGCTGGTCGACTGCGACTACGTCGCGACCTGCAACTGCTTCGGCCGCGCCGACGACATGCGGGCCGTGGGCGGCTTCGACCTCTACTTCGGGTTCGGGGGCGAGGACGTCGACTTCGTGGTCCGTCTCGTCGGCGAGCGCCGCTGTGCGGTGTCGTACGCGACCGCCGTCCTGCACAAGCAGAGCCCGCGGGGCCGAAACCCGGACGAGACCGCGCGGTATCATCT
>JAWODX010000440.1:0-2755 GCA_046483085.1 Planctomycetota bacterium | reverse complement strand
CGTTGACAAGAAAGAGGGGGAGGTGCCAGGCAGCCCAGAAGACGCCAATCACCAGGCTGGCGAGCAGGGAAGACGAACCCGATTTTCCGGTTGCGGATCTCGGAGAGCTGGCTGTCGCCCAGGTGCGCGACGTTCCGGCCCTCCAGCAGGTACTCGCCCGAGGTCGGCCGGTCGAGGCAGCCCAGGATGTGCATCACGGTCGACTTGCCCGACCCCGACGGGCCGATGACCGCCGTCATCTCGCCCTCTCGGAACGTGACCGAGACCCCGCGCAGCGCGGAGAGGTACACGTCGCCCATGCGGTAGATCTTTTCGACCGACTGGAGCTGCATCAGCGGGCGCATCAGCGGGCCTCGGAACCGACGCCGGGCAGGCGGAACGAAGACGCACCGCCCTTCTCCTCGTCCTTGGCTCCCTCTTCGAGCGTCGGCGGCCGCAGCAGCACGCTCTCCCCTTCCGCCAGGCCCTCCTTGACCTCGACGAACTTCTCGTTGCTCTTCCCCAGGGTCACCTCGCGGGCGACCGGCTCGCCGTCTTCGTTCAGCACATGGCAGTACGTCCTCGTCGCGTCCTCGTCCTTCTTCGTGCGGACGGTCTGGACGGGGACGTACACCACGTCTTCGAGCTTCTTGATGAGGATCTCGACGTTGGCAGACATGCCCGGCCGCACGTCGGGCACCTGGTCCTCGAGGGTGATGGTGACGGAGAACTGCTTGACGTATTCGCGGCCGCGTTCGCCGTGGGCCAGGGTGTCGATCTTCGTCACGTAGCCGTCGAACGTCTGGCCCTTCTTGGTTTCGGTGGTCACGGTGGCCCGCTGCCGGGTCTCCTCGTCCACCTTGATCTGATTGAAGTGGGCCTCGTGAACGTTGGCGATCACCTGCATGGTGTCCAGGTTGGGGAGTCGAAGCAGGACCTGGCGGCGGTGGGCGGTGGCGCCGACCTTGACCTCGTCCTGCCACCAGCGGCGGCGCTTCGAGCCGTGGATCACGATCCCCGCGCTGGGAGCGAGGATGGTCATTTTCTCCAGTCGCTCCCGGACCTCCTTCAGGCGCTCCTCCGCCCGGATGTGTTGTTGCTCCCGCTGCCGCCGGGTGGCCTCGGCCTGGGCCTTCTGTCGGGCGGCGATCTTCTTCTGCCGCTCGAGGTCCGCCTTCGCCTGGGTCAGGTTCCCCTGCAGCTCCCGGAGCTTCATGGGGTGGGTGTAGGTGACGAGGATTTCCTTTTCGAGCTTGGCCGACTCGAGGGTGTTTTTCGCGGTCGCCATGTCGAGCTTCGCCTGCTCGACCTCTTCCTTGGTGACGAACCCTTGTTCGAGGAGTTCGGGCATTCGCTTGAAGGTTTCGCGCAGGCGGCTGTGCCGCACGCGGGCCTGCTCGATCCGGATGTTGGCGTCGCGGAGTTCCTTGGGCCGGGCGCCGTCGTTGAACTTCTGGATCTCGAGTTCGGCCATCTCCACGGCCAGCTCGGCGCGGAGGATCTTGATGTCGTTGTCGAGCCTGGTGATGACCTCGTTGGCCCGGGCGGCCCGCAGACTGGACCGGGCGTTCTCTTCCTGGAGCTCCAGGCGCTCCAGGTGCTCCTCGGTGTCCGACTTGTCCAGCTCCAGGACCTTGTCGCCTTCCTGGACGCGCTTGCCCTCGTCGACGAGCCAGACGATCTTGGGGCGGCCGCCCACTTCGCAGCGGACCTCCTCGGATTCGGCGGCGGCGAAGTAGCCGCGAAGCTTCAGCGTGATGGCGAGGTCCCCCCGCCGGGCGCGGAAGGTCGCCTGGCTGGCAATCGCTTCGGCGACCCTGGCCGCGCCGTTCATGCCGTTGAAGTACAGGAGCCCGGTCCCGCCGGCCACCAGCACCACGGCCACGACCGCCACCGACAGCACGACCGCCGGCCGGACCGCCCCGCTGCTTCGCCCGTCCGACCTCATTCCTTCCACATCCCGTCGCTGTCGACGAACAAGATCCCGATGTCGCGTTTCAACTGCAGTCTTGCCACTTCATAGTCCAGTATAGCGCGAATCAGCGCGTTTTGCGCGTTCAACTTGGCAGATTCCGCCTCGACCACGTCCCGGTTCCCCAACTCGCCGGCCTCGAACCGGATGTGGGCGTTCTTGACCCGCCGCTCGGCCAGGTCGACGTTGGCCCGCTGGATGCGGACCGAGTTGCCCAGCCGGCGCAGCCGGCGATAGGTGTTCATCACCTCGACGCGGACCTCGTCCCGTCTCTCCTCGTAGCCGCGCCGACGCCGGCGACGGGTGATCAACGCCGACTTGTACCGGTTCCGCTCGGGGACCTTGTCGAGCGGGAGCGTGAGCGAGACGCCGACCGAGTGGCTCCCCTCGTAGGACATCGAGCCGCCGCCGGTCTTCGCGCCGTCCACCGCCAGCGACGCTTCCAGATCGAGGTCGGGCAGGAGGCCGTTCCGGGCGACGCGCACCTTGCGCTCGGCGTCGTCCACCCGGTCCGCGTCGGTCTTCAGGTCGAGCCGGTTGTGGAGCGCGGCGCCGAGGGCGGACTTCAGGTCGATGTTCACCGGCTTCATCTCGGGCTGGACGCGCTCCACGTCGATCGTCGTCGCCGTGGGCAGGCCGAGGAAGACCTTGAACGCGTCGAGCAGTGCGGCGAGCGTCTCCTGTTCGGTGATGAGGCTGTTGCGCGCGTTCAGCTCCTGCTGGGCCGCCCGGAATTTGTCGATGGCGCTGACGCGGCCCACCTCGAAGAGCGCCTCCGACCGTTTCCGGAGGAACTTGAACTGC
>JAWODX010000424.1:0-5127 GCA_046483085.1 Planctomycetota bacterium | reverse complement strand
GGCCGCCAGCTCCGGCTACGAAGTTCCGCGCAACGTCCACGCCGAGGCACAAGAACAATATGATAAACTCACCGATGAAATGAAACAGATCAAAGAGTATGAAACACAAGCGGGTTGGTTTCACTCATTTGATCTTCTCCTCAAAGACATTGGTACATCCACATATCACCGGCAAAGCCCAACGCGAGATGCATAGCGTCTGTTCTGTCAAGGCCTTATGCCGTTCCGCTCCTGACAGTCTAGCGTTGTAGTGTTAGAAACTATCTCAATAGTCGGTGGGGCAGGCATTCTTGCCTGCCAGATGGCGCACAGGAATGTCCGCCCCACCTTTTGAGATAGATAGTAAGTACCAGTCGAAGACGGCCGAGCTGGAGCGGATGGTGGCGGAGGTGGTGAGCGAGCAGAATTACCGGCGGGCGTCGGGCCGCCTGAACCAGATCGGCCAGATCCCGGTGCCGGAGAGCACGGCTCACCGGTGGGTGATGGAGAGCGACTGCGACGAGCTGAAGACGGACGGGAAGATCGTGGATGTCCTGTTCGCCGATGGGACGGGGTATAAGCGGCGTCCGGACCCGGAGGCCTACTGGAAGGACCGCTTGCGCATCCAGGACAACGTGGTGCTGTTCTACCGCGGAGTCAAGGTGGCGTGATGACCCAAGAACTCTGGGACGTTACTCATATCTTGACGCACCCTTGCGAACCGGGGACGCTCCTTCCGCGGCGGCGGCTTGTCCGACGCGCCGCGAGGCGCTACACTCGGCGGACAAGGAGGCCGCCGATGGAGCGATTTGCAGAGAACCCGTTGCTCGCGCCCGAGGACGTCTCGCCCGGCGGGGACGACCTCGAAGTGGTCGGCACGTTCAACCCCGGCGCGTTCGAGGCGGGCGGGCGCATCGGCCTGCTCGTCCGGGTGGCCGAACGCCCCCTCTCCGACGATCCCGCCGTGGTCCGCGTCGCCGTCGCGTCCGGGGACGGCGCAGGGCCGAGGATCGACGTTCTGACGCTGCGGCGCGACGATCGGGCGTGGGACTTCTCGGACCACCGGTCGGTGCTGGCCCGGCCCGGCGGTCCGGCCGAGGGGGGCTATCTGACCAGCCTGAGCCACCTGCGGCTCGCCTGGAGCGACGACGGGCGGCGGTTCGAGTGGTCGGACGTCGCCCTTCGGCCGAGCGGCGAGCTCGAGCGGTTCGGGATCGAGGACCCGCGGGTGACGCAGATCGACGAACGCTACGTGGTCACTTATTCGGCGACGAGCGTCCGGGGGATCTGCGTCGGGCTGCTCACCACCGCCGACTTCCGCCGGTTCACCCGGCACGGATACATCCTGCCGCACGAGAACAAGGACGTGTGCGTCTTCCCCGCGCGCATCGACGGGGCCTGGGTCGCGCTGCACCGTCCGGCGAGCGGGTATTGTCGGCCGGGGATGTGGCTGGCGCGGAGCCCGGACCTCGTGCACTGGGGCGGGCATCAGTTCGTCGCGGCGCCGCGCCCGGGCGCCTGGGATGCCGACCGGATCGGCGCCGGCCCGCCGCCGATCCGCACGCCCGAGGGTTGGCTGGCCATCTACCACGGGGCCGGCGAGGGCGGCTACGGGCTCGGCGTGATGCTGCTCGATGCGCGGGACCCGGCGCGGGTGCTCGCCCGGTCGGCCGAGCCGGTGATCGTCCCCCAGGCCGGGTACGAGCGCGTCGGCTACACCGAGAACGTCGTGTTCAGCAACGGGCTGGTCGAGCGGCCCGGCGGCGAGCTGTGGGTGTACTACGGCGGCGCCGACCGGGTCACGGCGGGCTGTCGATGCTCGGTCGACGAGCTCCTCGACCGGCTGGGATGAGCGGGGCGGGGACCGGGAGCGCCGCGAAGTCGGCGGGCTATTCGGCGGGGCGGTGGGCCTGGATCAGGCGCCGGGCGGTCCGCAGGCCGTCGACCGCGCTGCTCACGATGCCCCCTGCGTAGCCCGAGCCCTCGCCGATGGGATAGAGGCCCGGGGTGGAGACGGACTCGCGCGTCTCTTCGCGCCGGGTGAACCGGACCGGCGACGAGACGCGCGTCTCGGGCGCCAGGACCGACCCCTTCTCGCCCGCGAAACCGGGCACCATCCGGTCGAACGTCATGCCCATCGCCCGGACGATCGACCCGTAGACCGTGTTGGGGAGGATCTGGCTGAGCCGCGTCGGCACCAAGCCGAGCGGATAGCTGGTCCGGTCGGGCGGCGGCCCGTCCCGGTCACGCAGAAAGTCGTTCGCCCGCTGTGCCGGCGCGGCGAACGAGCCGGCCGCCGCGAACGCGGCCCGCTCGATCCGTTCCTGGAACCGCACGCCGTCGAACCGCCCGGCCCCGAAGTTCCTGGGGCTGACGGCGACGACCAGCGCGGTGTTCGCGAATTCGCCCGCCCGCGCCCGCTCGCTCATCCCGTTCGTGCAGAGCTCGCCGTCGCGGTTCACGGCGGGCACGATGATGCCGCCGGGGCAGGTACAGAACGAGTGGACGCTTCGCCAGCCGCCGCGGGCCTTGTGGCGCAGGCGGAGCTCGGCCGCCGGCAGTCGCGGGTGCCCCGCGTACCGGCCGTACTGCGACCGGTCGATCAGCTCCTGCGGGTGCTCGACGCGGACGCCGACCTGGAACGGGCGCGGCTCGATGGCAACCGCCTGGTCCGACAGGGCGCGGAAGGTATCGCGGGCGCTGTGGCCGACGCCGAGGAGGACGGCGCCCGCCTCGATGGTCTCGTCGCCGCAGCGGACCCCGGCGGCACGGCCGCCCGCGAGGGCGAGCCCGTCGACCCGGCAGCCGAAGCGGAACGCGCCGCCCGATGCCTCGATCAGCCCGGCCAGCTCGCTGACCACCTCGCCCAGGACGTCCGAGCCCACGTGCGGCCGGGAATCGACGAGCACCTCTTCGCCCGCCCCGCAGCGGACGAGCAGGTGGAGGACAAACCGGGCGAACGGATCGGACGGCTGCCAGCGGAGCTTCCCGTCGGACCAGGTCCCCGCGCCGCCCAGCCCGAACAGCAGGTTGGATTCCGGGTCCAGCTCGCCCGTCTGCAGAAAGCGCTCCACGTCCCGGCCGCGTTGCGGGACAGACTGCCCCCGTTCGACGACCAGCGGCCGGAAGCCGAATCGGGCGAGGAGATAGGCCGCGCAGAGGCCGGCGGGGCCGGCTCCGACAACGACCGGTCGACCGGGCAGCGGCTCCTGGCCGGGCTCGAGATCGAGGGTCGGGTCTTCGGGCTCCGCCACGATGGTTCCGCCGGCGGCCTCGGCGACGTCCGCTTCGTCGACGTCCGGGGCGAGCCGGGCGTCGACGGTGTACACGAGCGCCGGGCGGCGGCCGCGCGCGTCGAGTGCCCGGCGGACAATCCGCGCCGAGACGACCTGGTCGGCCGAGAGGCGGAGCCGCGCCGCGGCCGCGTCGAGCAGCCGGGCGTCGTCCGCGTCGATGTCGATGCGGATGTTGTGCAGTTGGACCGGCATGTTCACCTGGAGGAAGCGGCCGCCTCGCCCGATCCATACGGCGGGTTCAGTTCAGTTTCGCCAGTGCGAGGGTGCCGTTGTGGCCGCCGAAGCCGAACGCGTTCGACAGGGCGACGGCCACGTCCAGCTCCCGGGCCTCGTTCGGCACGCAGTCCACGTCACACTCGGGGTCGGGCGTGAACTGGTTGATGGTCGGATGCACGGCGCCGTCGCGCATGGCGAGGACGATGGCGACGACGGAGAGGGCGCCGGAGGCGCCGAGCAGGTGTCCGATCATGCTCTTGAGGCCGCTGACCGGCGGCTGGTCGGCCCGCTCGCCGAACAGGTTGCGGAGCGCGGCGCATTCCATGGCGTCGCCGAACGGCGTGCCCGGCGAATGGGTGTTGATGTACGAGAGGTCAGCCTTGTCCACGCGGGCGTCGGCGAGGGCGAGTTCCATGGTCTTGGCGGCGACCTCGCCGTTCGGCTCGGGTGCGGTGATGTGGTAGGCGTCGCAGGTGGCGGCGTAGCCGACGACCTCGGCGTAGATGTGCGCCCCGCGCTTCCGGGCGTGGTCGAGCTCCTCGAGGATGATCGTGCCGGCGCCTTCGCCGACGACGAACCCGTCGCGGTCCTTGTCGAACGGCCGGGACGCGGTTTTCGGGTCGTCGTTACGGGTGGAGAGAGCTTTCATCTTGGCGAACCCGGCCATGCCGACGGGGGTGATGGTCGCTTCGCTGCCGCCGGTGAGCACCACGTCGGCGTTGTTCTCCCGGATGGCTGCGAGGGCTTCGCCGATGGCGTGGGTGGCCGAGGCGCAGGCGGTGGTCACGTCGAAGTTGATGCCCCGTGCCTGGTATCGGATGGCCACGTTGCCCGACGCGGCGTTCGCCATGAGCTTGGGGATGAGGAAGGGCGAGACGCGGGACGGCCCGCCGCTCTGGAGCCGGATCGTCTGGCGTTCCATCTCGCTGATGCCGCCGACGCCGGACCCGATGATGACCCCGACGCGGTAGGGATCTTCCTTGTCGAACTCGATCCCGGCGTCGCGGACCGCCTGCTCGGAGGCGGCAAGCGAGAACTGGGTGAACCGGTCGAGCCGCTTCACCCCCTTGGCGGGGCACCAGGCGGTCGGATCGAAGTCGTCGACCTCACCGGCGATGATCACCGAGTGGCCGGTGGTGTCGAACTGCGAGATCCGGTCGATCCCGCACGTTCCGGCCAGGGCGGATTCCCAAAACGTGGCCACATCGGAGCCGATGGGGGAGACGACGCCCAGGCCGGTGATGACGGCGCGGCGCCTGTCGGACATGGGTCAGGTGTGCTCCTCGATGTATTTCACCGCGTCGCCGATCGTCTCGATCTTCTCGGCGTCTTCGTCTGGAATCGTCAGGTCGAACCCGTCCTCGAACTCCATGATGAGCTCGACCTGGTCCAGCGAGTCCGCCCCCAGATCGGTGATGAACGAGGTCTGCTCGCTGAGGTCCTCTTGCTTGACCCCCATACGTTCTGCGACGATTTCGTACACCTTGTCGGCCACTGACACGGACGTTCCTCCTTGCTATCTTATGCTGGCGGCGGCCCGGTTCGCTCGTTTTCGGCAGGGGCCGCGCCAAGCTGAAATTGTATTCTATTATGTTTGAATACTGCGGTAGAAATGGATGGTATTTTCCTATGGATA
>JAWODX010000391.1:0-12290 GCA_046483085.1 Planctomycetota bacterium | reverse complement strand
TAATAGCCGGCGTGCGACGCGGGGTGGGTGTAGGATGCTTCATAGCCGATGCCCGCCCGGCGCAGGCTCTTCTCACTGGCCCCGGCGCTGGCCACGGTCAGGTCGAACACCCGGACGACGTTCGTGCCGACCGTGGCGGGAAAGGCGACGGACTTGCCGGCGATGTGGTCGGCGGCCATCCGGCCCTGCTTGTTGGCCAGCCCGGCGAGCGGGACGATCCGGCTCGCCCCGGTGATCGCGTCCCGCGTCTCGATCGCATCGCCGACCGCGTAGATGTCGGGGTCGCTCGTCTGCAGGTGCTCGTTGACCTCGATGCCGCCCGCCGGGCCGAGCCGCAGACCGGCCTCCCGCGCCAGCTCCGTCTCGGGTCGGACCCCGATCGCCAGCACGGCGAGATCACAGGCGACATCCGGGGCTTCCTTTGCGCAGACGCGGAGCCGGCCGTCGGCGGTTTCCTCGAACGACTCGACCGGCTTTCCGAGCAGCAGCTCGACGCCCTGGCGCCGCAGGTGCTGGTGGACGAACTCGGCCATCTCGGGGTCGAGCGTCAGCATGACCTGGTCGGCCATCTCGACGAGGGCGACCTCGAGGCCGCGGCGGTGGAGCGACTCGGCCGTTTCCAGGCCGATGAACCCGCCGCCTACGACGACCGCCCGGCCCGGGTCGTGGGCGTCGAGGAACGCCCGGATTCGGTCCGCATCCTCGATGGTGCGGAGCGAGAAGACGCGCGGGTGGTCGATCCCCGGCAGGGGCGGCCGCAGGGGCGCCGCGCCCGGCGACAGGACGAGCCTGTCGTATGCCTGCCGGTACGTCTCGCCCGTCTCGTGGTCGAGGACCTCCAGCGTTCCGGCCTGCCGGTCGATCGACAGGGCCTCGTGCCGGACGCGGGCCTCGACGCGGAAGCGCCGGGCGAACCGTTCCGGGGTCTGCACCAGCAGCTTGCCCCGCTCCGCGATCTCTCCGCTGATGTAGTAGGGCAGGCCGCAACTGGCAAACGAGATGTGCGGGCCGCGTTCGAGGATGATGATCCGGGCACGCTCGCGGAGCCGGCGCAGCCGTGCCGCGCAAGACGCGCCACCCGCCACACCGCCCACAATCACAAAGGTCTCGTCCGGGGACGTCCGGGTTTCCGCCACGTCGAGTCTCCTGGCAATCGGATCTCCCCTGTCGACCGGCAAATCACGTCGGGCCGATCGCAGCGCGGGCGCGCGCTCGGCGACAGGCCCGGCGGCTCCCCCGCGGCGGCGCGGTCAGCCCGTCGTCAGCTTTTCGCGCGCGCCGGCCAGCCGAACGAGGTGCCGGCGCTCCTCGTTGAGCACCGCGTCGATGATCTCCCGGTGCCGGTCGCCGAGCACGTCGGCGATGTCCTTCTGAAGGGCGAGCTGCTCGCGCTCGAACCGGATCGCGAGGTCGACCGCGTCGGCATCGGATCCCGTCTGCTCGGCTCGGGCGCCCAGGTTCGCACCCCCGCCCTCCTGGGCCACGCTCTCCAGGTAGTCGGCATATTCGTCCGGGTACTGCGATGTCCCGGGCGCCGGCCCCAGGTCGTCGAGCATCGCCTGAAAGCGACGCTCGTGTCCCTTCTCCTGCTCGGCGAGCCAGCGGAACGTCTCGGCGAGCTCCGCATCCGTCGCCTTCTCCGACAGGCTCCGATACATCTCCTGCCCGCCGCGCTCGTCCCGGACCGCCACGCGGAGCAGCTCGCGAATGTCGAACGTACGAGTCATTTCCTCTCTCCTGTCCGCTGTCCTGATCGTTCACCCAAGAGCCCCGCCGGCGATCGGCAGGCCCCTTGTGCCATCATACCGGGCAAACGCCGCCAGGCAAGAACGATTCGCCCGATCTCGCGGGGCAGCAGCTCACCCTTCACTCCGGGCGGGGCGGACGTCGGGAGCCCGGCATCGCAGGCCGGCGCAGGAGCCCCGCGGCGGGAAGATTCTCGCTTTCCGCTTGTCTTTCCGTGCCGAATATGGTAGACATCGTCGTTCTGTTTTCCGGGGCGGGGGACGCAGTTGTGAGCGAACCAGAGCCGCGAGCGGAATGCCTCGGGCGGCCGGCGGCGGGCGTGGTCGTCGCCGCCGCGCTCGGGCTGTTGGCCGGCTGGACGGCCGCCGGCTCCCCCGGCCTGCTCGCCCACGCACTCCGCCGGATCGTCGTGTGGGTCCTGCTGGGGGGCGCACTGCTCGCCGGGTGGCGATTGCGCGAGCAAGGCTGCCTCGGCCTGGCAGCTCTCGTCGCGTCCGTCGTCGCGGCCGTCGTGATGGTGGCCTCGGAACTTCCCGTCGTCAACGTGCTGGGTGTCCTGGTGGTCCTCGGCCTGACGGCCGCGGTCCGCGTCGGGCCCGACCGCCGGGCGCTCCTGCTCGCGTGCATGGCGGTGGCCGTCCTTGCGCTGTACCGACATGCGCTCACCTCGATCCCGTTCGTCTGGCTCGCCAGTGACGCGCTCGCCCGGGCGCTGGGTCAGGTCGGCGCCGGCTTTTTGAACGGTCTGACGAACCTGTTCACGGACGGCGCGGGCTATCGTGTCTGGCTGGGGGCGTCGTTCGCGGGGCTGGACGTCCTGGTAGTGATGGTGGCGTTGTACGGGACGTGGCTGGTCGTTGCCCGGCCGGGCTGGCGGCGGGCTCTGATCGTGCTGGCCGCCGGGGTGGTCTGCCACCTGGTCTATCTCGCTCACCTGACGATGGCCCCGGCGTACCTCGCCGACCTGCAGGTGCCCGAGCCCGAGGGCCGGGTCTGGCCGCCCAAGGTGCTGTGGACCTGGACCGGGTCGATCCGCGAGCTGATCCCGTGGAACCTCCCCGCGCTCGCCTGCATCCTGCACGGCCTGCTCGCCGTGTTCGTGTTCGGTTCGAGGATGAAACCGGCCCCGGCCCTCGGCCTCGGGCCGCGCCGCTGGGCGCTCATCGGCGTGGTCGCGCTCGCCGCGCTCCTCGTCCCGGTGATCACTGTGCTGAGCCCCGGCCGATGCGAGCTCGAGGGCAAGACCGTGGTGGTCAACAAGGAGGGGTACCTCAACTGGCACCGCCCGAAGCACGGCGACTACGGGCGGGGCGCGATCGGGATGTACGGCCTGCTGCCCGCGTACGTGGAGAGCCTCGGCGGCCGATGCCTGATCAGCGAGACGTTCAGCGAGGACGACCTGGCCGACGCCGACGTGGTGATCCTTCTTTTCCCCAACTTCGAGGACGAGGACCGGCGGCGGCTCGTCGACGGCCGCTGGATCCACCACTGGAAGCCCTGGCCGGACGGCCAGCTCGATCGGATCCTCGAGTACGTCCGCGGCGGCGGCTCGCTCCTCGTCATGAGCGAGCACACCACGCACGAGCCGGTGGGCAAGACGGACGCGCCGCGGGACATCGCCCCGGTGGACGGCGACATCGGCGAGAACCGGTTCAACGACGCGCTCGTCGACACGGCCATGCGCGTCCGGTTCGACTCCGCCCAGTTCGCGGTCGGCGGCTGGCTCCAGTCGTACCAGGCGCTCGCCCATCCGGCGACCGCCGGCGTGCTCGACTACCGCAACCAGTTCGGCTGTGTGATCGGCGCGTCGGTCCGCACCCGCTGGCCGGCCCGGCCCATTCTCGTCGGCCGGTGGGGCTGGAACGACCCCGGCGACGTGCGGCGCATGCAGCACGCGAAGATGGGGAACGACCGGTATGACGTGGGGGAGGCGGCGGGCGGCGCGGTCCTCACCGCGCCCGAGAAGCTCGGCGACGTCGTCCTCGCCGCCGAACAAGGGCTGGGCGACGGGCGGATCATCGCGTTCGGCGACACCTCCACCATCACCAACGGCATCACCATGGGCTCGCACGTGTTCACGTCGCGGCTCCTGGCGTACCTGGCCGACGGTGCGGGCAGCCCACAGGCGCCCTGGCGCGGAGTGCTCGGCCTGTTGATGATGACGGTCCTGGTCGCGGCGCTCGCCTGGCAGCCCGACCCCGCGCGGTTCGCCATTGCCGCCCTCGTCCTGGCGGCGGTCCTCGCGATCTGCTGGGGCGTCAGCTATCGCGCGGCGCGGATCCTGCCCGACGGGCGCGGGCTGGTTGTCCGCGACGCGTCCGAGTATTTCTCCGACGGCCTGGGCGAGACCCCGCGCGACCTCCTGGGCGACCCGGCCGACGCCCCGGGAGCCGAGGAAGACGAGCACGACGACGGGGAGGGTGAAGAGTTGCCGGCCAGCAACCTGGCCTACATTGACTTTGCCCACCTGCCTGCGGCGTGCGAGGAGTCGTGGCGGCCGGACGGCACGATGGGCATCGCCATGACGTTCATGCGCTGCGGATACCTCACCCTCGACCTGACCGAGTTCACGGCGGACCGGCTGGAGCGGGCGGGGGTGCTGCTGAGCATCGCGCCGCGCCGGGCGTTCAGCCGAAGGGAGCGGGCGGCGATCCGACAGTTCGTCGAGGACGGCGGCATCTTCATCCTCACCGTCGACTACGACGATCGCGGCCCGAGCCAGGCGCTGCTGTCGGACTTCGGCCTGTACGTCGGGCTGGACCCGCCGGACAAGGAGGGCGGCGCCCGGGCGCCCCAGCCGCTCGGACACTTCAAGTCGCCCTACCTCCGTTACGACGGCGGCTATCACTACGTCCGGTTCCAGGCCGCCTGGCCGGTCGGCCCTCCGGAGCCGGAAGAAGAGGAGCGGGAGGAAAAGCACGGGAAGAAGAGCCACCGGGTGATCGCGTATGCCCGGACCGAAGTCCCGATCCGCGAGGTCGACCGGCCGGAGGGCGGCGAGGACGTGGGGAAGGCGGTCAAGACGGACGTACCGGTCATCGTGGTCCGCGACGTCGGCAAGGGCCATGTCGTGCTGGTCGGCGACACGGGGTTCGCCATGAACAAGAATCTCGAGCGCAGGGACGGCCGGCCGATCGAGGGGATGCGCGAGAACGCCCACTTCTGGCGGTGGCTCATGAGCCAGTTGACGGAGAAAGAGGACTGGTGGCCGCCGCAGCCGCAACCTGCCGGCGCCGTTCCCGAGAGGGGGGCGGGACGATGATCCTCCGATGGCTCGGCCTGGCGCTCCTCGCCTTCTCCTGGCTGCTGGGCCTGAACTACTACCAGGTGCCCGCCCCGGGGGCCTGGTGGATTGTGGTGGCTGCCGGCTCGCTGCTCCTCGCGGGCTCGCTGCGGGGGATGCCCGACCGGTGGACCGCGACCGTCGCCGGTCTGCTGATGATCCCGGCGCTGGTCGTCACTCCGTGGCCGTACGCGATGGCGCTGTGGCTGATCGTCGGCGGGCTCGCGGTCCAGTGGCTGCCCGTCCCGGAGCGGTGGCGGGCGCGGCTGGGCTCGATCGGGCTGGTGTCCGGGACGGTGCTGCTGGCCCAGGCGGTGACCCTGCTCGGGTACGCGAGCGTCACCGGCCGGTCGCACGAGCTGCCGGGGCCGCTGGCCCACCTGGTCGGCGCGGTGGCGGGGCTGCTGGGCATGGGCGGGGCGGTGAACGACGGCAGCGTGGCCCTGCATTCGATGCGGCAGATCCATCAGCTCGCCGCGACGTGGGACCTGCTGGCGGGGCCGGCGACCGTGTGCTTCCTGGCCGGCGGGCTGGTCTTCCTGGCGCTGCGGGCGTGGGCGAACGCGCCGCCGGGCCGGCGGATCGACGCGTTCTGGAAGCGGGGCCTCCTGCTGGCCGCGGCCGTGCTCCTCTGGCTGCCCGTCCGCGTCGGGCTCCAGATGGCCCTGTATATGCACCGCGTGCTGCGAACCGAGTACGAGGAGCCGCTGTTCCTCGCCCGCCAGTTCTGGCACGTGGGCATCCACGGGATGCTGCTGATCGGCCTGGTCCTGCTGGCGTGGCGGCTGGTGCGGGCGGCGCCCGCGCCCGCCGGGGGCGCGGTCGCCGCGCCGGACGGCCGCGGGGGCTGGCTGCGGTGGGTGTCGGCGGGCGCCGTGTGCGCCGCCTCGTTCCTCCTGGCCGTCGGGCTGTACTGGGACCCGGTCGGCGTTCGCAAGGAGGGTCGCGTCATCGTCGACGAGCGGCACTCCGACTGGGAGTCGACGGAGAGGCCGTATGACACCGACTGGTACGGCCAGAAGGCGGGGTACAACTACGCGTGCATCTACGACTACTGCTCCCGGTACTACGAGATGTCGCGCCTGCAGGAGCCGCTGACCGACGAGGTGCTCGAGGATTGCGACGTCCTGATGCTGAAGTGCCCGACGCAGCGCTACGGCCCGGACGAGGTCCGGGCGGTCCTTCGATTCGTGGAGCGCGGCGGCGGGCTGATGCTCGTGGGCGAGCACACGAACGTGTTCAACATGGGGACCAACCTGAACGACGTCGCCCGGCGCCTCGGGTTCGAGTTCCGGCACGACTGCCTGTTCAGCATCCCGGACCCCGACGACGAGCCGTCGGTCTTCGAGCAGCGCTACGACCCGCCGCTGGTCCCGCACCCGATCGTCCGGCACATGCCGCCGCTCGACTTCGCCATCTCGGCGTCGATCGCTCCCGGGCTCAGCCGGGGCCGGGCGGTCATCCTCGACACCGGCCTGCGGAACCTGCCCGCCTTCTACCGGGCCAGCAACTACTACCCGCAGGTGAAGGACCGACCGGACTCGCGTTACGGCGCGTTCATCGAGCTGTGGGCCGTCCGCCACGGGCCCGGCCGCGTCCTCGCGTTCGGCGACTCGACCATCTTCTCGAACTTCAGCACGTTCGAGCCGGGGAAGGCGGAACTGATGCTGGGTATGATCGAGTGGCTGAACCACCGCCCGGTCGGCCCGTCGCCCCGCGTCTGGATGTTCCCGCTCGGGCTGGCCTGTCTGGTGGGCGGGCTGGTCCTGGCGAGGAAGCGGCCGGACGACTGGGCTGTCCTGCTCGCTGCCGCGCTGCTGGGCTGGGTCCTCGCGGTCGGCGCCGTGCGAAGTGCCCACGCCTCGGCCCTGCCGCCGCCCGAGCCGCAGCGCGATTACGTCAAGGTCTGCATCGACCGGACCGTCTGCGACTGCGCGCTGTCGAAGAGCGGGTTCATCACGGCGAAGGAGCGAGGGTTCGGCATCTTCGCCCGCTGGATCCTCCGCGTCGGCTATTTCACGAAGCGGACCGAAGGTGACGAGGCGCTGAGCGGCGACCTGGTCGTCTTCCTCCACCCGAACAAGGAGCCCGACGAGGCGTTCGTGAGGAAGCTGGTCCGGTACGTGGCGGAGGGCGGCCACGTGCTGGTCGTGGATTCGCCGCAGAACGTGTATTCGGGCTCGGAGTCTCTGGACAACCTCTACCGGTACTCCGGGAGCGTATCGGACGCGGAGCAGATGATGAAGGAGAAGAAGATCGAGAGCGGCTCGACGGCGAACGCGCTGCTCGAGCCGTTCGGCATGCGGACCGGCCGGCGATTGACCGGCGGGGGCCGTCTGACGCTGCCCGCGGGATGGCCGACGATCCCGGTGGAGACGGCGTGCGAGGTGCAGGGGGGCCGGGCGTGGGCGCGGCTCGGCGGCGCGCCGGTGGGCGCGAGCACGAGCTACGGTAAGGGGAGCGTCACCGTGGTCGGCTTCGGCGAGCGGTTCACCGACCCGCGGATGGGGTACTCGGGGAACGTGGAGCCGGACGACGATTTGCGGCGGGTCTTCGAAGTGGAGTTCAGGCTCCTGCGGGCGATCGTGGCGGGCGACCTCGCGCCCCGATGAGCGGCGGAGCGGAGCGGATCCCTGCGGCCGGATGGTGGCGCATTTGTTTCGCCCGGCTCTTTCAATTTCTGATGGAAGCGCTATAATATGGTTGTTGTGGCGGTCGTCGGCCACGGCCGACGGGCAGCTCCCTTACCTTCCGGATTCCGCTCTTTTGCCCGTCGGAGCCGTGGAACGAGCCCCACCCCCGGAACGCAGGTGCCACTCCCCCACCTCGTTCCAGGGGCTCTCCGACGGCCGCCACACTTCATGTGCTTCGGCGCGGGGACCGTCGATCCATGGCACGGCAAGGGGGCGGGCGAATGACCCGGGGCAAGACCGAACTCCGGATCGGCACGTCGGGCTACCAGTACGACCACTGGTCGGGCGTGTTCTATCCGTCGGACCTTCGCAAGGACGACTGGTTCGAGTTCTTCGCCGGGCGGTTCGACACGGTCGAGATCAACAACACCTTCTACCACCTGCCCGAGGAAAGCACGTTCGATTCGTGGCGGGAGCGGGCGCCCAAGGGCTTCTGCTACGTCCTCAAGTTCAGTCGCTACGGCACTCACCTGAAACACCTGAAGGACCCGGAGGACTCGATCGGGCTGTTCCTAAAGCGGGCGGAGCGGCTCGGCCCGTTCCTCGGGCCGATCCTCGTCCAGCTCCGCCCCAACTGGCGGGTCAACGTCGATCGGCTGGCGGGCTTCCTCGAGGCCGCTCCGAAGCGCCGTCGCTGGGCGGTCGAGTTCCGCGACCCGAGCTGGCTCTGCCCGCCGATCTACGACCTCCTGCGCGAGCACAACGCCGCGCTCTGCCTCCACGACATGATCCCCGACCACCCGCGTCTCGTCACCGCCGACTGGATCTACCTGCGGTTCCACGGCGCCGGGGACGGCGGCGACTACAGCCACCAGGCCCTGTCGGGCGCGGCCCGGCGGATCGAACGCCACCTCGCCGCGGGCCGCGACGTCTTCGCCTACTTCAACAACGACGCGCACGGGTACGCGGTCGCCAACGCGAGCGACCTGCGCCGGTATCTCGGCGCCGGCTGACCGCCGCCGCCCGCCGCTCTGCTTCTCTCTTCGCGGCAGCTTGCAGACTCCTGTCGCTGTCCGAGCTCGCGCCGCATTTCCACGCCGACAAGTGCTATAGGACCCGTGGGACCCATAAGAGACTATCTCAATAGTCGGTGGGGCAGGCATTCTTGCCTGCCAGATGGCGGACAGGAATGTCCGCCCCACCTTCTGGGATAATTTCTGAGACCTATGGCGTCTATCGGCAGGGCAGGGCCGCGTACCTGCCCGAACTCGCCCGCGTTCGCCGAGGCGTTCGGCCTTGACAAACGGCCCCCGGCGCTGATAATACACCTCTGAATAGTTGATATATGCACTAATTGAGGACCGAGCATGGCGCGCATCCCGGCGGACGAGGACCTGACGAGTGTGGTCTCGGAGGCGATGAGCACGGACCTGAACGCCGTCCTGGTGTTCAACGTGCTCCGCACCCACAGCTACCTCAGCCCGTTCCTGGATGCGGACCTCCGCCGCCGGCGGCTCACCGCGTCGCAGTTCAACACCCTGCTCGTCCTCCGCGCCGCCGGGCCGGACGGCCTGCGCATGGGCGAGATCGGCGAGCGGCTGGTCGTCACCAAGTCGAACGTCACCGGCCTTCCTCTCGTCGCGACCTGGGAACTCACGCGGGCGTGCGGACTCGCGTGTGACGACTGCTGGACGAACGCGACCGAGAGCCGACATCCGAACGAACTGTCGACCGCGGAGGCGAAGCGACTGCTCGATCGGCTCCGCGAGTTCGGGGCGAACCTGCTCGTGGTCCTGTCTGGTGGCGACCCCTTCGAGCGGGACGACCTCCTGGAGATCGTCGAGTACGGTACCGAGGTCGGCCTCACGATCACCCTCAACGCCACGGGCGCCGGCCGGGTCCCGCAACCACGGCTCGAACGTCTCGTGGAGGCCGGACTGTATCGACTCGTACTGAGCCTCGACGGTGCGAACGCGGCCACGCACGACGGGGTTCGCGGCGCCCCGGGCAGTTTCGAGGCGACCGTGGAGACGATCGAGGCAGCCCGCCGGATCGACCTGCCGACCGGGGTGAACACGCTCGTGAGCGAGGAGACGTTCGGGGACCTGCCGGAGATACGGGACGCCCTCGAGGGGTTCGGCGTCGTGTTGTGGAATCTGTTTTTCCTCGTGCCCGTCGAAGAACACGGGTTCCTCGAGAGCGTCGCTCCCTCGACCGCCGACGCGATCATGCGCTGGCTCCACGAGGCGTCGAAGGCGTCGCCGTTCGACGTGCGAACGATCGAGGCACCCCAGTATCGCCGTGTCGCAATCAAGCGCGGGGAGGTCGTCACCGGGGTTCGCGACCAGTTCGGAACCTACGCCGGGGACGGTATCGTCCACGTCGATCACCTCGGTGACGTGTACCCCTCCGAGTTCCTCCGGATTCCCGCCGGCAACGTCCGAGAATCCTCGATCGTCGAGACGTACCGAAACTCGTCGCTGTTCGGGGAGCTTCGCGATCGGAGCAACCTCGAGGGTCGGTGTGGAGCCTGTCCCTATCGGGAGATCTGTGGTGGAAGCCGGGCCCGCGCGTACGCGACTACTGGTAACGTGCACGCAACCGATCCGCTGTGTCCGTTTCTCCCGCCCGGATTCGAAGAGTAAAAGGCGATCGAGGAACGCGACGACCGGCTCCTCTCACGTGATGTCGACGTGTTCGGACTCCTCGTCGAGCGCGAGGTTCGCCGCGATCTCGGCGTTCCGCATGGCGTACTGGGCGGTCTGCTGGAGACTGACCAGTACCTCCCGGACGTGCAATAACTCCTGGTTCGACATCTCCGGGAGGTCGTCGAGGATCTCCCGCTCCCGGTCGGCGAGCCCGCGGAACCGCTCCCGGCACTCGATCGTGAGGTCGTAATCGCGCTCGACGACCGACTGGACCGCGAGGCTCGTGAGCTCGTCGACCCCGTCGGTGAACTCGCGTATCTGTCGCATCGTCCCGCTGTCGACCTTGAGGGAGTGTCCCTCGAGTGTCAACACGATGTCGGCGATGTCCTCGGCGTTGTCCGCGGTGAGTTCGAGGTTCTTCGCCACCGACCGGTACCCGATGAGCGGGAATCCCGACTCGAGGCCGACCTCGCGACAGAGGTTCGGGTTCCGGTGGGCAGTGAAGATGAGCCGCAACAGCAGGACGAAGATCTTGTTCGCCTGTCGCTCGCGGTTGAGCGCCCGCTGTGCGAGGTCCGGGTTGCCGTGGGCGAGCGCCTTCATTGCCTCTCCGCGCATCGTCGATCCCGTGTTCTCGAGGCGCTCGAGCAGGTTGTCGAGCGTGAAGTCCTCCGGATCCACGGAGCACCGGATCGCGATGTTCTCCGGCGTCTCCTCGATGACTCCCAGCCCCATCAGCTGGGTTTCCGCCTTGTACACCGCGTTGATGTGATCGCTGTCGAGCGCACCCTCCGACTGTCGCACGTGGATCACCCGACGGCCCAGCACGTACTGGGCGACGATCGCGCGCTCCAGAGCGTCCGCGTCGAGGCCGTCGGCGTGAATCGTCGCTTCCGCCTCCTCGGTGTTGATCGACTGGGGCAACACCGTGAGCGCCCCCTTCCCGCCGATACGGATCGAGACCTCCTCGCCCTTGTCGACGTTGTGTTCCTTGGTCCACTCGGCCGGAAGCGTCATCGCCAGCGTCGAGGGACCGAGCCGCTGCACCTTTCGTGTCTCCATGCGCCTCAGTAGGCTAGATACATCCTTAATCTTGTCTATATGCCAATTAATCCCGAGGGATCGCGTAAAAGGTAACTAGACGACTTTCATCATTCGAGTTTCGTAGGCTCCGACCCGGACCCGAATCCACCCGCGGAGCTGTTCGTCGAGGTCGGGATCGTCGGTATCGACCCGCAGCACGCGAAGGTCGTCGAGTTTCGCACGGGAGGCGACGACCTCGAGTTCGCACTCTCGGATCACTGCCGGCGACAGCTGCGGGTTGCCGCGTCCGAGGACGAACCCCTGGCCGCCGATCGGCGTGACGACGACGACGTTCCGGTCGCCGAGCGAGGCCAGGATCTCCTCCTCGCTCCCGTCGCGGACGAGCACCTCTCCGTCCCGCCAGACGTCGACGCCCAGCGGCGAACCGTCGAATCCGAGTTCCGCTTTGACAGCACCCAGCGTCGATCCCGGCCCGAGTACGTAGGTGACTCCCTCCTCGACGTCGCGGGCGAACCCCTCGGCGAGCGATTCGACGGTGCCGCCGCCGAGCTGCTTGGACGACTGGAGGTCCTCGGCGACGGGGACGCGGGCGATCGCGCGCAGCTCCGGGTGCACCTCACCCTCGCGGTACTCGTCCTCGTCGATGTCCATCACCTCCCGGCGCTCGGTGCGCTCGAAGGAGACCACGACGTCGGCGGCGTCCTCCGGCGAGACCGCGAACACCGACGAGTACACCTTCACGCCCGCCGGGACCCCGAGCATCGGCGTGTCGGTGCCCTCGAGCGCCTCGGCGACGTCGGCGGCGGTGCCGTCCCCGCCGACGAACAGCACCAGATCGACCTCTGCCTCGAGGAAGGCCGCGACCGCACGCCTGGTGTCTTCGGCGGTCGTCTCCGCGTTTGCGTACGCCTCGTCCGCCACCGGGGACTCCTCGAC
>JAWODX010000346.1:0-7109 GCA_046483085.1 Planctomycetota bacterium | reverse complement strand
TTGGCGAGGGAGAGGCCGGTCGGTTCGCGGCCGGCAAGGATGGCTTCGATGATATCGGGGGCGAGCAGGTTGAGGCGCAGGATTCGCGCGGTGTAGGATCGGTCCGCGTCGAGACGGTCGCCCAGTTCGGTCACCGAGCCGACTTCGCCGGTGTCCAGCATTTCCTGCCAGCGCCGTGCCCGGGCCAGCGCGATCACGATCGGTTGCTGAGCCGGCCCCGCCTCGGCCACACGGTTTGCTTCATCTCCTCCAGATCGGTGAACAGACACTTGACGCGGCAGCGGTTCGGGGGATACCATCCCCTTGTGGGGTGGGCTCCCCCCGGCAAGAGGTAGTTGGCGTGGAAAAACAAGTTCGGCCCGGAAGAGTACACGAGCCGTTTCAAGGGCACCGAGGAGGACCGCGTGAATGAGCTCGAGCAGAAGCCGTTGATCGGCTGGGCGGAGCGGGACGTCACGCCGAGCACCAAGGTCTCGCTGTGGGGACAGCACTTCGTCCGGCTGACGGAGCAGGTCCACGATCCTCTGACCACCACCGCCCTGGCCCTGGTGTCCGAAGACGGGCGGGAAGCGGCCATCCTCGTCTCGCTCGATGCGTGTTCCGCTTCGGATTACGTGACCGACGCGTGCCGCCGGCGACTGGCCGCGGCGCGGCCGGACGTGCCGCCGCAGGCGCTCCTCATCAGCGGCACCCATACCCACACCGGGCCGGACCAAGTGCCGGAAGGAGCTCTGCGCCCCGAGCTGCCCGACGACGTGATGACGGCGAAGGAGTACGCCGACCTGCTCGTCGAGCGGATCACCGAGGCCGCCATCGAGGCGTGGGACAACCGGGCGCCCGGCGCCCTCGGCTGGGGCCGGGGATACGCCGTCGTCGGCTTCAACCGGCGGGCCGCCTACTTCGACGGCTCGTCGCAGATGTACGGTCGGACCGACGTGCCCGATTTCTCGCACATCGAAGGCCACGAAGACCACGCGGTCGAGCTGCTCTTCACCTACGACCCCGACCACGCCCTGACCGGAATGATCGTCAACGTCCCCTGCCCCGCGCAGTGCACGGAAAACGCATACTTCGTGTCCGCCGACTACTGGCACGAAACACGCGAGGAGTTGCGCCGGCGCCACGGCCGGCACCTGCACGTGCTCGCACAGTGCTCCGCGGCGGGGGATATATCCCCACGCACACTGCTGAACCGGAACGCCGACGTCCGGATGCTGCGCCTGAAGGGATACGGCGACGACTACAACACGGCCCGCCGCCGTGACATCGCCGACAAGCTGGCCGGTGTCGTCGACGAGGTCCTGCCCCTGGCGTCAACGGACATCCGCGACCGGATCGACTTCCGGCACCGCGCGGTCTCGCTCGAGCTGTCCTGCCGGCGCGCGACCCGCGCCGACCTGGAGGAGGCGGAGAGGCAGGTCGCGCTCGAGACGGAGAAGCTCGCGGCGATCAGCGACCCGGACTCGACTTCGCGCGACGCATCGAGAGCGCTCGTCCTTCGTACATTTTATGAGGGGGTCATCGACACGTACCACGAGCAGCAGGAGGGCCGGCGCCTCAGCATGCCGGTCGAGCTGCACGTCCTCCGCCTCGGCGACGTCGCGATGTGCTTCAACCGGTTCGAGTACTACCTCGACTTCGGCGACCGAATCAAGGGCCGCAGCAGGGCGCTCCAGACCTTCATCGTGCAACTGACGGGCCAGGGCAAGTATTGCTGACGCAGCGCTCTCTCCAGGGCGGCAGCTACAGCGCCAGCATCAGGAGCTCGCCCGTCGGCCCGGAGGGCGGACAGCAGGTCGTCGAAGCCACCCTGGCCACGGTCTGCGAGTTGTTCAACGACCAGAGCTCTCCTGGTTCAGCGTGAATTGGACAAACGCCGTTCTGGAATAAGCAACTCCGGAACACCCGGGAGGTGCCGGGAATCACGAGGGTCACCCGCCGCAGCGGGCTGGGGTTCCGCCCCCTGTCTGCGTGCAACGCACAGGCAGGCAGACCCCGGAGCTCTCTTGAGGCATCCGGGGGAATCGGCAAGGGGGCCAAAGGGGAGGCGGGAGCGGTTTGTTGCCGCTCCCACCTCGGTTGCCGAAACCCCGGCCGGCTATCCCTGGCGAGTTGCGCTCCCGCAGAGCTCGCGTCCGTTTCACCGGCCGGATGAATTGTCGTCACCTCCCGCCAGCCTGTCAAGTGTTCTGATTCGCTTCTGCCGCGCCGTGCCTTGCGGGCCTCGCGGGCGGCGGCGAGCTTCCGTTCGCGCTGGGCGTGGATCGCGGCGGCACGCCCTTCGAGCTGGTCCTTCGGGGCGATGTAGCCGATCGCACTGTTCAGACGTTCGTTGTTGTAGTACGCGACGAACTCGGTGGCGATCCGCCGTGCGTCGTCGAGGGAGAGCGTCGTCCGGGGCCGGAGGCCCTCCCGCTTCAGCGGTTCGTGCCAGCGCTCGAGCTTCCCGTTCGACTGCGGATAGTAGGGACTGGTCCGTACGTGAGTCATCCCGCTCACCCGGATGAACTCCTTGAAGTCCCTGGCGATAAACTGCGGGCCGTTGTCCGAGATGATCCGCGGCGTCGTGTCGGGGAACCGCTCCTTCGCCCGCTGAAGGATGATTTCGACCTCCTGCTCCGTCATCGACTCGCGGAGCTCCCAGTGCACGATGTACCGCCTGAATCCGTCCAGCACGCTCAGAAGGTAGTAAAACGTGCCGCAGACGTTGATGTGCGAGATGTCGATGTGCCAGTGCTCGTGCGGCGACAAGGGCTGCTGGAAGCCCGTGCCCTTCGAGGACGGCGTCCGGTTGCACCGACGCAACAGGTCCGCGTCCCGCAGCAGCGGAAGTACCCCGGGAGGCGCCGCCGGTGCTGCCTTGATCGGCTTCTTGCGCCGTGCCCTCGCGACCGGCGCTCGCCGCGCCGCTCCGTTGCGTGGCCTCTCGTCTCCGGCACCGGTCTCACAGCGACTCGAGCGCCGACTCCAGGTCGGCCTTGAGATCCCCCACGTCCTCGATCCCCACCGAGTAGCGGATCAGCCCTTCGGGGACACCCGCCTCGGCGCGTTCTTCCGCGGTGAGTTCCACGTGGCTGGTTGTGGCCGGAGGGCCGACGATGGTCTCGACCTGCCCGAGGTTGGCAGCCATGTATGCGTAGCGAAGCCGGGGCAGCAACCGGGCGACGGCCTCGGGGCCGCCGCGCAACTCGAAGCTGAGCACGCCGCCGTAGCCGGACATCTGGCGCCTGGCGACCTCGTGATTCGGATGGCTGGGCAGGCCCGGATAGTGGACCCTTTCGACTTCGGGGCGGCTCTCCAGAAACTCGGCCACTGCCAGCGCGTTCCGATTATGGCGTTCGACGCGCAGCCCGAGGGTCTTCAGGCTCCTGAGCAGGACCGAAGCCGCATGGGCATGTAGCGCCGCGCCGGTCAGCTCGCGGAAGCGACCGACCGTATCGAGCAGATCAGCCCGCCCGCAGACCACGCCGCCCAGCATGTCGCCGTGACCGCACATGAACTTGGTCGCGCTGTGGACCACCAGGTCCGCGCCCAGCGCGATCGGCGCCTGGTTGATGGGCGTTGCGAAGGTGTTGTCGACCACGGTCAGGGCGCCGGCCCGGCGCGCGGCCGCGCTCAGCCTGGCGATGTCCAGCACCTCGAGGGTGGGGTTGGTGGGCGATTCCAGATAGACCAGGTCACAGCCCGTGGCGATGGCTGCCTCGATGGCGCTGTGATCCCCGGTCTCGCACATCTGGCAGCTCACATGGAAACGCGGCAGGACCTGCGTGAAGAGCAGAAACGTCCCGCCGTAGGCGTCACGGACGGTCACCACCTTGTTGGACGGCCCCAGCAACGCGAAGAGCGTCGTGCTGATGGCCGCCATGCCCGTGCTGAAGCTCGCCGCCCGTTCGGCGCCCTCCAGGGCCGCAACCTTCTGCTCCAGGAGCCGGGTGGTCGGGTTCGAGTTCCGGCTGTAGATGTCCCCGGGGGCCTCGTGCCGGGCGACGGCCCGCCAGGTCTCCAGGTCGCCGAAGGCGTAGGCCGTGTTCTCGACCACCGGCGGCACGATCGCACGGCTCGCCTCATCGAGATGCCGGGGCACGTGAACCGAACGGGTGGACGGACCGGGAGCGGGCAGAGTCATGCGGTACCTCCGTACGAAGAGATGAAGTAGTTGACGATGCCTGCACGGTCGAACCGAGCCGCGGGGTCCCCTTCCAGAGGCGGCTCGCCATACTCTTTGTTCCACGCATTGACGGCACGCTCCCACTCGACTGCGAACAGAGCGCGCACCGCGGGGCCCTTCCATATCTCTGCCGCGCTGGCCCAGGTACCGTCGGGGAGCGTCACCACGCAGCCGTGCGTCGGGCAGGCCCAACTCCACTTGCTCTCAACGTACAACTCCGTGCTCATGTGCCCCCTTGGCGGGTCCACGGAATAGATCCCCACCAGGCGCCCGGGCATGCCGGCAGTCTGGGCCAGGGCGGCCAATACCCGGGCCTGTTCATTGCACCAACCCCACCCGGAGGCAATGATGTCCTCCTCCGGCAGCGCCCGGTCGGGAGGAGCGGGGTCGGCGCCCGCTGCATGCCGGACGTTGGCGGGCACCCAGGACACCAACTTGCGGACGGCCGCTCGGTCGGTCCGCGGCGGATCGCCCAGCACCTCGGCGGCGATCGCCTCCAGCCGGGGCCGGCTGCCCGTCCGGCAGCGGACACGGGTCGGCGTGTACTCCGAATACAGGTACTCCTCGGTCTCGGCCGCCAGCCGGATCTTGCCGCAGCTCAACAGCCGGTCGATGCCGCGCACCGGCGTGTTGGCGATGATCCGGTCGATCTCCGGAGCGAAGCCACGGCCCACGAACGGAGTCAAGTCGGGCGTTCTACTCATCGCTTCTCCCGGGAGTGCCCATATGGGGGTCGCGGCGGCTAGCGGGCCTCGACCGCGAACGGCGCCGTCTTCGAGAAGACGAAGGTCTTCCCGTCGATCCTGATCTCGACCGCGTGGGCGGAGATTTTCGGGGTCACGTCCGCGGCTGCTCCGGGCTTCCCGTCACCGACCTCGACCAGGTGGGCCAGCGTCCGCTCGCCCGGCTGCTCGGGATAGACGAAGCTGACGCGGGCGATCTCGGTCTGCTTGCGGTGGTCCCGCGTCAGTTGGGTCGGCGGTGACTTCTCAACGGTCGGCCGGGCCTCCGAGGTCAGGCTCCGGCAGCGGAGCCAGCTCGTCTCGTTCGCGGTCGCGGCCGTGCCCTTCCCGATCTCCAGCTTTTCTCTCGCCACGTTCAGAAGCCACGTGACCTCGGGCAGCTTCTTCCCGGCGGCCGGCACCAGGTGATCCACGACGACCAGCGTGTTGGGCCGGACGTAGAGCAACTGGCGGACGCAGCTCTTCACCACGCCCGGCTTGTAGGCCTGGGCGAACTGGCCGGCGACCGCAGTCCAGTCCCCGGCGTGCTTGTAGAAGGGAACGTCCCCGAACTCGAGCCGGCGGCCATCCCTCCGGTCCTTGCGGGCCTTGTTGAACTCCGCCAGGTCCTTATACCACTGGCCCTTCACCACCCGCTGTCCCCGGCCGCCCAGCAGCAGGGAGTTGTGGGCGCTGGTCGCGATGATCGGGGCGCGCAGCTCCCGGGTGTACCGGGTGTAGCGCCCGGCGTCGACGGCCAGCAGGCCGTTCCGATAGACGACGAAGCTGCCGGCGTCGTGGTGGAAGTGCCCCTGGTAGTAATCGGTGCAGCGGAACCCGACCACCGTGGCGTCGTCTTTCCAGGAGCTGCGCATCATGGCCTGGGCGCTGTGGGTTCCGCCGGCGAGCATGGCCAGCGGCGGCTCCTTCGGCGCCGTGGCAATGTGCCGGGTGTACAGGAAGTAGAGGATGGCGGTCTCCTTGTGGAACCGCCGCATGCCGCGCTTGTCGGCCAGCCAGTTGCCGAACCGGGCGCCGTGGGGGTTGTCGAGCGCCCAGGTCGCCGCGTCGGCCGGGCCGGCCCACTCGTGGGTGACCCCGCCGTCGGCCCCCGCCTGCATGTCTCCCCAGGGCATGAAGCGCATGTTGGGAAGCGTGCCGTGGATCGAGCATTCGAGCTGCGCCGTCAGCCAGTCGTTCTGCTTCTCGCGGATGGGGGTCATCGCGTCGATGCCGTACGCGCTCTGCACGGCCATCAGCGTCCAGATACAGCTCGCCGGGCAGTAGATGAACCAGTAGCCCATGGCGTCGCCGGCCAGGCCGTTCAGGTGCTCCATGGCGGGGAACAGGCGGCCGTTCATGCGATAGCGGACGATGTCCATCAGCGGCTTGCTTCGGGGGTCGTCGCCGTAGCTGGCCAGCGCCCACATCGCCAGGCCGCAGTTGTTCATCCAGGTGTAGTTGTGGAAGACGTGGTCGTCGCCCTTGGGCAGGCCCCACTTCTCGACGAGCACGAACGCCCGGTCACGAACCTTCGCCTTCAGCTTGCCCGTAAACTTCGGGTGGCCATGAAGCCAGTCGTAGGCGAGCGACAGCTCGCGCAGGCCGAACCAGACGTCGAACGCGTCTTCGGGAACGACGTAATAGCCGCTGAGCCGGGCCAGCGCCTTCTCCGCCGCCGCGTCGTCGCCGGTGAGCAGCCAGACCATGGCCTGCGCATCCGCCCGCCTGCTGGCCTTCAGTGTCTTCAGGCCCGCCTTGAAGTCGTCGTCGCGCTTCAAGGCCTTGATCTGGTCCAGCCCGATCGCGTGCTGCGAGCCCCTCGGGCGGAGCAGCATTCTCGGCCGGCCCGGCTTGATCTTCTCGCCGGGCGGGATGATCTCGACCGTGCCGGCGGCAGCGGCCGGGAGTTTCGCTGCATACGCGCCGAGTCGCTCGGCGCCCTCGGCCGCGTCCGCCAGCGGTTCCGCCGTCAGCATGTTGACGGTCTTCGGGTCCATGCGAAGCGCCCACACGGCCCACTTGTTCGTATTGACCACGTACACCAGTTCCCGGGCCGCGTCGTACACCCAGCCGTGGCTGAGCGTGTGCCCCTTCGGAAAGCCCTCGAAGTCGAGCAGCATCCCAAACACAACCCGCTCGTGAACCTTCATGATTTTATTTTTTGTTGTGTGATAACAAGGTATAGCTAAAATAATCATTATCCTGTGCGTCAAAAC
>JAWODX010000322.1:0-3778 GCA_046483085.1 Planctomycetota bacterium | reverse complement strand
CGCGCATCCGGCACCTGATCGAGTTCGTCGAGCGCCACGCCCCCGGCCGAAGCGTCTCCCGCGAGGCGGTCCTCGCGTGCGCCGGTACGGTCTGCCCCACGCACGCGAGGACCGCCTCGCGGGAGACGCTTCGGCCGGGGGCGTGGCGCTCGACGAACTCGATCAGGTGCCGGATGCGCGACTCGGTCAGCCCGCGTGTCTCGTCCCGAAACGTCTCCCCGAACGCCTCGCCCATGGCCGCCGGCGAGCCGCGCAACTCGATCGTCGCCAGGTCGCTCATGTGCTCGCTCCTTTCCGGCCCTCTTGTAGGCCCCACGGCCCCGTGTGTCAATAGACCGCCGGCCGCCGCCGGGAAGAGCCGCGCTTGCCCGGTCCGTTCGAGCCGGCGGGCGCCCGCTCCGGTTGATCTCGCGACGGTTGCCGATATACTCGGTTGTTCTGGCACTCGGTCACCGTCCCCGGCTTCGAGGGCCGCCCGTGCAGATGAGACGCTGGGCCGCCGTCTTACTCCTCACGCCGCTCCTCGCCGGCTCGGCTGTTGTCGGCCGGGCGCCCGGCGCCGAGCCCGGGTCGGCCCGGCCGGACCCGATCCGCAGCATCTACAAGGACTACGTCCCCCCCTACGTCGACGGCAACACCCACCACCTGGGCGAGATCGAGATGCGCTGCATCTACCGGGGATGGCGGCCGAGCCGGGAGGAGCGCGACCTCTCGACCGAGAAGGCGTTCTTCTCGCTCAACGTCATCCACCAGGACGACCGGGCCAACGCCCTGGTCGAGGCGGCCGCCGACCGCGAGGCCGCCGGGCGCTACCGCGACGCGCTCAAGATGTACCAGATCATCATCGACAAGTACCCCCGGGCGCTCTTTCGCGTCTCCGAGTACGGGGTCTTCGTGCCGGTGGCCCAGTACGCCCAGCGGCGGCTCCTCAACTTCCCGCGCCAGCCGCTCGAACACTACCAGACCCTGTTCGACGCCCGCGCCCGCGAGTCGTTCCGCCAGGCGAAGCGGAACTACTCGCTCATCGGCTTCTCCGAAATCGCCGACCGGATGCTCGCCACGTCGTACGGCGACAACGCCCTGTTCGAGCTGGGCAACGCCGCCCTCGACCAGGGGCATCACCTGGAGGCGCTCGAATACTACACGTCGATCCGCGACTATTTCCGCCGCTCCGAGCTCCTCGGCAAGGGGCTCGACCTGCGGATCGCGCTCTGCCGAAAGCTGCTCGGCCTGGAGTTCGAGGCCCCGCCGCAGGAGAGTGCGGCCGAGGAGAAGCCGCGCTCGCCGCGCGACGCGAAGCACATGACCCGCCTCCGCCAAGTGGTCGCCGAGACCGAGTTCCGCGAGCCGGACGTCTATTCGCAGCGGGCGAGCGATCCGTACGCGTCCGCCGACGACTACGCCCTGTTCCCGAAGTCGGAGGACCCGCTGGCGCTCAAGCCGCCCGTCTGGGAGGCCCCCCTGCCGGCGACCCGCGGCGAGCTGCGGGTGCACGTCCAGCCGGTGGCGACCAAGGACAGCATCATCTACCGCCACAAGAACATCCTCTACTGCCGGTCGCTGCTCAACGGCGACCTTCGGTGGAAGAACGACCTGGGCGGGCGGGTGATGTGGCAGAGCCGGAACCAGCGGCAGTATCCGATGGAGAGCGTGCTGGTGCAGGATGGGCTGGTGTTCACGCCGATGCACAAGGTGGGCCCGTCGCTGCTGGCGCTGGACGAGGTGACGGGGCAGCTCCGGTGGGCGTATGGGCCGGTGGTGGCGGCGACGGCGGAGGAGGCGCGCATGCGGTTCGAGTCGGCGCCCGCCGGCGGGCCGCGCTCGGTCTACGCCGGCTACGTGCTGGACAACATCCAGGGCGAGTCGCACACAGACACCGAGTACGGGATCATCGCGTTCGAGAGCACGACCGGCCGCATCCGGTGGCGGAAGACGCTCTGCCGGCTGCAGCCGGGCGAGTTCGCCGCCGGGTTCGCCGTCGCTCGCCGCAACCGCATCCAGAGCTTCTCCTCCCCACCGCTCTACCACCAGGGCACCGTGTACTACTGCACGAACGCCGGCGCCGTCGTCGCGCTCGACGCCCGGTCCGGTCGCATCAAGTGGCTGATGCGGTGCCCCTACTACGCGAAAGTGCACGACGCGATGCGCCCGTTCGGCGGCCTGCCGTCGCACGGCGGGCGGCTGAACCCGCACGGCTCGACCCGCCCGATGTTCTGGTTCAACCAGCGCCCGCTCATCGTCGGCGAGCGGCTGTACGTCATGCCGGTCGACACCCCCCTGCTGCTCTGCATCGACCGCAAGACCGGGCGCGTGCTCTGGAAGCGGATCAAGGTGAGGGTGAACGACCGCGGGGACTGGTTCGCGGGGAGCTACACCTGGCTGCTGGGCCCGACGAAGGCGGGCCACCTCGTCCTCGCCCACAGCGGCCGCGGCGGGATCGTCCAGCTCCTCGACCGCCAGACCGGGAAGACGGTCTGGACCTCGCCGGACCCGATCAAGCGCGACGACAAGCCGTGCATGCGGCACCCCTCGTTCTGGTGCCAGTACCGCGGCCTGCTCGCGCCCGCGAAGCCCTGCCCCGGCATGTCCTTCAACCGCCGCTTCTTCTACCTCGGCGCCCGGCCCTTCCTGACCCGCGGCGACGAGCTCTTCGTCTCGCACTGGGTCCTCACCGGCCCGTACGGCATGTACCCGCCCTGGTGCTTCAACCTCGCGCACATCTCGCTGGGGGAGCGGAAGGTGCTCGACCGGCGGCGGTACTACACCCCCCGCCTCCTGAACAGCCGGGGCCGCAGCATCAACCACTGCAAGCACGTGATCGAGAACGTCATCCCCGATTGGCCCGAGCCCCGCAAGAAGGAGAACGCCGAGCGCATCCAGATGATCCGGGACGTGGCGAACGACACCCCCCCGGTGAACCGGTACGGCCCGTTCCTCCCGTTCGCGCGACTCACCGCCGACCGGTACGGCGTCCGGTTCGAGCTCCGGATCAGCGCCCGGCGCCTCGCCATGTACTACGACGCACCCCGGCTCGAGAAACGGCTGGCCGGGCGCGACGACCCCCGCAGCACGTTCGCCCAGGCCGAGCTCGCCGTCGCCGCCGGCCGCCTCCGCGAAGGCGCCGCCCGGCTCCGGCACTGCCTCGGGCGCATCTCGTCGGAAGACCTCGACTTGCGCGCCACCATCAACCAGATCCTCTACCAGGTCCACAAGCGCCTGGCCCGCAGCGCCATCCGCGCCGGCGACCGGGACCGCGAGCTCCAGCACGCTCTCGGGATGGCCCGGACCGGGAGCACGCTCGCCGACGAGATCGAGACGCTGTTCGCACTCGCCGACGCCTACGACCGGCAGGGGCAGCCCGCCTCGGCCGCCCGCGCGCTCCGAAGCATCATCGACACCTACGGCCACTACGAACACCCCGTGCCCAGCGTCGTCCGACGCGAGCGCAAGCGGGTGCTCGACGCCGCCGGCGGCGTGCTCGACCGCGCCCGCCGCCACGTCGACCCCCACTTCTTCCGGCCCGAGTTCAGCCGGACCCTCGCCCTGCTGGAGAAGAGCCTCCCGCTTTACTTCAGCGCCGTCTCGCCGCTGCCGAAGGACCTGACCGCGCGGGCGGGCGACCTGGCGATCGAAATAGCTACCTCCACAATCACATTATATTTTTCTTTGTAATTTTTCTATGTTGTTAGCTCTATATGTTTTTTGAGTTTCTATTATCTTTATCTTATTAATTTGGTATTGTTCCCTTGCTTTTGTATTTATGATTTCTTTATTATCT
>JAWODX010000288.1:0-7745 GCA_046483085.1 Planctomycetota bacterium | reverse complement strand
CGGATCGTCGGCCACCTCCGGGCCGCGCGGCCCGACGACTGGCCCGAGGTCCTCGTCGAGCTGCTGCCCGGCGCCCCCGTCGCCGCGTGCGACGCGATCGCGTCCGCATTGGTCGAGTCGGGTCGGCCGGACCTGCTGCGCGGCCCGATCGACACGATCCTCGCCCGGCCGGACCGCTGCCCGGCGGCGCTCGCCTGGCTGTGGCGGGCGGCGGCCGGCGCCGACCCGCCGGGGCCCGTCGCCGAGGTCGACCGCGCCGCCGTCGCTCTCGGGCTCCTGTCGGCCGCCGCGACCCTCGGCCGACGCAAGGCCAGGCCGAGCGAGCAGCGCCGCGGCCTCCTGCACGAGGTCCGCAACGCCGTCGGATTCCGGAGCTACGGCCCGCTGGCCGACGTGCTCGCAAAGGTCAGCGACGAGCGGGCCGGGCAGATCAAGACGCGGCTCGAACGACACACCGGTCTGAGCGAGAACGCCGTCCGCCGCATCCGACAGCTCCTCCTCAAGACCCATCACGAGCTGTTTGTCGAGCACGTCGACCCCTGGGAGGAGGACGCCGTGTACACGACCGAGACAGGCCTCCGGCGGCACCGGGAAGAGCTGTCGCATCTGGCGAACGAGAAGCTGGCCGCGGCGAGCAAGGCGGTGGGCAAGGCCGCCCAGATGGGGGACCTGAGCGAGAACGCCGAATGGGCCGCCGCCCTCGAGGCGCGCGACCGGCTGGCCGCACGCGCAGAGCGGATGCAGAACGAAATCAACAAGGCGAAGATCATCACCCGCGAGATGGCCGAGTCCGACACCGTCACGATCGGCAGCGCGGTCGAGGCGCGCGACGTCGAGACCGACGAGCGGCAGACGTTCACCTTCCTCGGGCCGTGGGACGTCGATCACGAGAACGGCGTCCACTCCTACCGGGCCGGCTTCGGCCGCGCGTTCATGGGACACAAGGTCGGCGATCGGGTGACCGTGGACGCCGACGGGGGCAGCCGCGCCTGGGAGATCGTGGCCATCACGCCCGGCGTCTGATCGCATCCGCCCGAGCCATCCGCTCTGCGGCGAGCCGAAATGCGCGTTGCGTGCCCGGCCCGCGGCTGGTATCGTCGTAGGCGGGAATCGCGACCGATTGACCGACAGGGGCAAGTCGCTTGAACGTGCTGGAAGCCGCTCTGTACGGCCTGGTTCAAGGCCTGACCGAGTTCCTCCCCATCAGCAGCTCCGGCCACCTCGCGCTGTATAGCGCGGTCATCGAGGCCGAGGGCCGGCCGGCGCCGCTGTTCTACTCGGTCCTCGTCCACGTCGCCTCGCTGCTCGCGGTGCTGGTCGTCTTTCGGCGGGAGGCCGTGCGGCTGGTCGGGCGGGACCGGCGGCTGGGCGGCTACATCCTCCTGGCGACCGTCCCGGCCGTGCTGGCCGGCGTGCTGCTTCACGGCCTGATCGAGGAGGTGCTGGCCGGGCCGGGCCCGGTGGCCTGCTGCCTGATCGTCACGGGGGCGGCGCTGATCGCGGGCGAATGGGCGGCGCGGCGTCGGGCGGGGGCGGCGTTCGCCGAACAGCGCCTGACCGCGCTCCAGGCCGTGGCTGTCGGCGTCGCCCAGGCGGCGGCGCTCTTGCCGGGCGTCTCGCGCTCGGGGATGACCATCAGCGCGGGCCGGGCGCTCGGGCTGGACCGCGGCGCGTCGGTCCGGTTCGCGTTCCTGCTGGGGATTCCGGCCATCGGCGGGGCCGGGCTGTACGAGGCGCTGAACGTGGCGAGAGAGGGGATGGCGGCCGGCGTGGCCGTCGGCCCCTCGGCGGCGGCGGCGTTCGTCGTGTCGCTCGCGTCGAGCTGGGCCGCGCTCGTGCTCCTGATCCGGCTGGTCCGCCGCGTCGGATTGTGGGTCTTCGCCCCGTACTGCTTCCTCCTGGCGGGCGTGGTCCTCGTGGCTGTCTGAACGGGCCCGCCATTCCAGGCACCGACTAGTGCTTTGTGACTCTTGATTTCGCGGATGACGCGGCAGCGAGTACGCCGCACGAGCCGAGTGCGGCGGGCGAACATGCAATCGTGTAGCCCCGCCCGGCTCGGCTCGCCGGGCGTACCGAGCCGCCCGCGCCATCCGGCATTTGAATTGTCATCGAGCACTAGCCCGACAACGCTACAGTGTCGCAAGCGGATGGGGGTAAGGCACGGGCGAGGAACACAGTACGGAACTCTTCACCTGTGTCGTGGCAGACAAGAATGTCTGCCCCACCGGCTCATCGCATTGGTGGGGCAGGCATTCTTGTCTGCCACCGGCAAAGCCCAACGCGAGATGCATAGCGTCTTTTCTGTCAAGGCCTTATGCCGTTCCGCTCCTGACAGTCTAGCGTTGTAGTGCTAGGCTCTGTCTGACAACTCATTGGCTGGCTGCCCGCCATCCTCTCCCTCGGGGAGGGAGAGGAGTGGTGGGGCCGAGCCCGACGCTGCTGCCCGGCAGCGCGAAGCTCGATCCAGCGCGTCCCCCCCGTTCTTACCGAGTGGCCGACGATCTTCCGAACGCGGAGAACCAGCAACACGATGTGGGCGAACATGAGGGCTCATGCGGGGGGCACATGGCCGAGGCGGCAGGGGCCTGTCAATGGGCGGGTTCGGCCGGCGGGAGCCGCTTGACGATCGTGATCTCGTTGCCCTTCTCGTTGAAGTGGACCTCGTCCGCGAGGCTGCGGATCAGGAAGATGCCGCGGCCGTTCTCCCGGAGGATGTTCTGCGGCGCCGTCGGGTCGGCCACCTCGCAGGGGTCGAACCCCTCGCCCTCGTCCCGGACGGTCACCGTGATCGTGTCCCCCTCGACGCGGCAATGGACGCGGACCAGCTTGGTCTCGTCGCACTGGTTGCCGTGCTCCACCGCGTTGACAATCGCCTCCTGGCAGGCGAGCTTGACGTCGAACGCGGCATCCTCCGGCAGGCGCAGCCGCTCGAGCATGGCTGAGATGCGATCGGTCAGTTCGGTGACGCTTTCGGGGACGCTGGGCAGTTTCATCATCAGGGTCTCGGGGGAACGCTTGTCCATCTCGCTTGCTGGGTCGGCCAATGTCAAGGGGACGCGTCCGCGCTCAGGGCCTCGTCGACGCTGGAATAGGTGCGAAACATCCGGGCCACCTGCGTCATCTCGAGGACCTTCGTCACCTTGGGCCGCGGGTTCACCAGGCAGAGGCTGCCGGCCGCCCGGTCGATCTTCACGTACGCGGCGACCAGCACCGCGATCCCCAGCGAACTCACGTAGGGGACCCTCGACAGGTCCACCACGAACGTCTGCTCGCCGGCCTCCAGGTGGTCGTCCACCAGGCCCGTCATCGCCCGCTGATCCTCCCGGCAGACGATCTCGCCGGACAGCGACACCACCACCGCCCCGTCTGATTTCGAGACCTCGAACTCCACGCCCGTCCCTTATCGTGAGAAGAATCGCGACAGGGGCCCTCGCCGAACCTGCACGGCGCCCTGCGGACAGAGCTCCTGACAGCAGAAACATCCGACACAAGAAGTATCGTCAATTTCCACCCGCCGGTCAACAATTTTCATCGCCCCGGCCGGACACGACTCGACGCAGACACCGCACAGGCGGCAGGCGGCGCGGTCGACGGCGGGCCGGACCCGGATCAGCCGCCGGGCCACCCCGGTCAGAAAACCGGGCACAAACATCAGCCCGCCCAACGCCGGCGGGCGCACGTCGGGCGGCCGCAGCTCGTCCGCCGGGTCCCCCACCAACTCGATCCGGCCCAGCTCCGTCTCGCCCACGTCGAGCCCGTCGCCCCGCGCGTCCGCCGCCGCGCACAGCGTCGGTACTTCCGACGCCTCGAACCCCAGCAGCCACGCCAGCACCGCGTCCAGGCTGAACGGGTCCGCCGACGCCGCCAGAAACCCGAACCGCCGCAGATCGCCCTGGGACGGACCCGCCCCCTCCATCCCGACGACCGCGTCCGCGATGCTCAGGCTCGGGCCGGCGGCGTGGGCGATCTCGACCAGCGCTCGGGCCATCGTGTTCCGATCACGGCCCGCGTTCATATGCCAGCCGACCTTCCGCCGGCCGACCACGCAGCCGAACAGGTTCTTGACCGCCAGCGTCAGGACCATCTGCTGGTGCGTCTTGACCTTCGGCAGGTTGATGATCGCGGGAGCGTCGACCGCGGCGCGGGCGAGCTCCACGCGCCGGAACCGGGCGCCGCCGGGCCGGGGCACCGGCACCGGCTCGTCGAACGGCTTGACCGCCGCACCCAGCTCGCGAGCCACCGCCCCGAGCCCCGACCGCTCCATCGCCGCGGCGAGCGTGCCCACCCCCGGGCTGTCGCCCACGGCGACTTCCCTGCCCGCATCGAGCACCGCGCGGCCGACCGCCCGCAGCACTTCCGGATGTGTCGTCACGGCCGCGTCCGGCTCGACCGCTTTCAGCAGGTTCGGCTTGAGGAGCACCCGTCCGTCGGCCGGGAGGAACCGCTCGATCCCGCCGAGCCCCGCCAGCAGCGCCGAGACGGCCCGCGCCACCTCGTCGGGCGAGTAGCCCTCGCACCGGGCCAGCGCGACCCGGGCCGGTTGCGGCTCCCTGTTCGCTTGGGGATGGTCCGCCGACATCGCCCGCTGTTCCCTCGCCTCGACCTCGACACGTGTACCGAAAGCCGCGCGTCGTGTCAAGCGGCGGCGCGGCTGGCTCACCCCCACTTTGGCGCCGAGGCAGAAGCCGTTCAGGCCCGTTCACGGGCCTTCGCGAGGAGCGAATGCTCCGAGGCCAGGCCCGGCCTTCAGGCGGGGTCGTCGGGCGGACCTCTCTTGTTTTGGGCTCAAGCCTCGTTTACAGGGCTTATCAGGCGGCTGGAGGCGTCCGGCGGGAAGCCCCGTGAACGGGGCTACAAGACAACAAGAGCGGGCCATCGCGGGCCCCCCGCTGAAGCGGGGCCTGTTCTCGCCCGCCTTCGGCGGGCTCGCGAAGCGGCGTAAACGCCGCTCAAGGCAGGGACTCCGGAAAGTGGGGGTGAGTCAGTCTGCGCGTTTCTTGAATTGCCGAACAGGTCTGGTAAGATACGCCAACCCGCCGGCGGGTCCGGCGTGGGAATCAGTGGGCTGGCGCGAAAGGGCGGCGCATGACCTCACGGATCATCGACGGCGAGTACGGCCACGGCGCTCTGGGCAGGAAGGGCGAGCCGAAGCGGAAAGCGGGCGGCGTCGGCGAACGCCGCGCGGCGGCCGGCCGGCCCCGCGCCATGGCGCCCGCGACCGGCCGCGTCGGCCCGATGACCGCCGCCACGCTGATAGGCAATACCGCCGACGCCGGGAGGGGGATCGCCGAGCCCGCATTATGATCGGGACCGACTATCACATCCACACGCATTACGTCGGCTGTGCGGCGCCGGAGATGACGATCCCCGCCATCCTCGACCACAGCCGCCGGATCGGGCGGACGTCGATCGCGATCACCGACCACTGCGACACGCCGGAACGGCTCGAGAAGAACCGCCTCATCCGCGACGAACTCGAGCGGACCGACCCGGGAGACCTGGAGGTCTTCTTCGGCTGCGAACTCAACATCCAGAACCTCGACGGCGACCTGTTCCCCGACGCCGATCAGGTCCGGCAGGAGCGGTTCGAGCTCGTGCTCGCCGGCGTCCACGGCACGTGGTTCGGGCCGGGCGAGGCGACCCTGCCGCAGATCATGGAGCGCCAGACCGAGCTGATGTGCAGGGTCGCGGCGAACCCGCTCGTCGACGTGCTCGTCCATCCCTGGTGGATCCCGGCCTCGCAGTTCAAGGGCGCGCTCGCCCAACAGTTCACGTCGCTGGAACAGGTCCCGGACGAGCTGACGCGGCGGATGGTCGATACGTGCGTCGAACACGACACGGCGGTCGAGCTGAACGCCGCCGCCCTCTGGTCGCATCCGTTGACCAGTGACGAGTTCAAGGCGAGCTACACGGCATACGCAGCGAAGTGGGTCGAGCTCGGGGCGACCGTCGCGCTCTCGAGCGACGCCCACCGATTCGAGCATTTCGACCAGCTCCTGCTGTGCGAGGAGATGCTGGCGGAGGTCGGCCTGCCCGAACGGCAGGTCTGGCGGCCCGGAGGTGAGCCGGCGCTGGTCGGCTCCAGACTGTCGACAAGCAGGGAGGATCCTGATGAGTGACAGGTACGACGTGGCGGTGATCGGCTCGGGCCCCGGCGGATACGTGGCGGCGATCCGCGCCGCGCAGCTCGGGGCGAACGCGGCGTGCATCGACAGGGGGCCGCTCGGCGGGACGTGCCTGAACCGGGGCTGCATCCCGACGAAGGCGCTGCTCGAGGCCTCGCACCTCGTCGCCCTGGCCCGGGACGCCCGGCGGTTCGGCATCCGGTTCGACGACCCGGAGATCGATTTCGCGAAGCTGATGAAGCGGAAGGATTCGGTCGTCCGCCGCCTGTCGAAGGGCGTCGGCCAGCTCTTTGCGCAGAACGGCGTCGAGCACGTGGAGGGCACGGCGTCGTTCGTCGACGACCACACGCTCCAGGTCGCGTCGCCCGACGGCTCGGCGACGAAGCTCGAGGCGGCGAAGATCATCATCGCCACCGGCTCGGAGCCGACCGAGATCCCCGCGTTCGCCTTCGACGGCGAGAAGGTGCTCTCCAGCACGCACGTCCTCAACCTGGACGCCCGGCCGGAGACGATCCTGATCGTGGGCGGCGGGTACATCGGCTGCGAGTTCGCCTGCTTCTTCGCGGAACTCGGGACCGAGGTGCACGTGGTCGAGATGCTCGACCGGCTCCTGCCGCTCGGCCCGACCGACCTGGCCGACCTCGTGACCCGCTCGCTCAAGAAGCTGAAGGTCAACGTCCACACCGGGACGCGCGTCGAGGGGCTGGACACGTCCGGCGAGGGGGTGGCGGTCGAGCTGTCGGACGGCGGGACGCTGCACGCGGAGAAGGCGCTCGTCGCCGTGGGCCGGAAGCTGAACTCCGATAACGTCGGGCTCGAGAACACCGGCGTCGAGATCGGGGACGACCACGCGGTCGTCATCGACGAACACTGCCGGACGAGCGTCCCGCACATCTACGCCATCGGCGACGTGACCGGCAAGATCCTGCTAGCCCACCTCGCGTCTCGACAGGGGATCGTCGCCGCCGAGCATGCGACGGGCGAGGACGCGACGATCGACTACCACGCCGTCCCCGCCACCATCTTCGCCCATCCCGAGGCGTCGTACGTCGGACTGTCGGAGGCGGAAGCGAAGGAGCAGGGCCTCGACGCCCGCGCGTTCACGTTCCCCATCCAGGTCCTGGGCAAGGCCCAGGCGATGGGCGAATCGAACGGGATGGTCAAGCTGGTCGGCGACAACCGGACCGGCGAGATCCTGGGGGCGCAGGTCGTCTGCACCCGGGCCAGCAACCTCATCGGCGAGATCACCGCCGCCATGCAGATGGAAGGGACGGTGGAGGAGCTGGCCCGGACGATCCACGTCCATCCCACGCTCTCCGAGGGGATCCTCGAGGCGGCGGAGGGCTGGCTCGGGCGCGGCATCCACTACAACGATTGACGAGCCGAACCCGGCCGGTCAATCGATGGGCGCGGAACGGTTTGTGGAACGCCGGAAACACGGTAGAATGGGGGCAGAGGCGCTGGAACACGTTGGCCACCGCCGAGGAGAAGACCGAGTATGATCATTCAGAAGCAAAAACCATACGAGACGATCGAGGAGACGCTCGCCCCGTACGACAAGGTGTTCGTCGCGGGCTGTGCGGAGTGTGCGACGGCCTGCCAGACGGGCGGCGAGGAAGA
>JAWODX010000273.1:0-4971 GCA_046483085.1 Planctomycetota bacterium | reverse complement strand
TGGCGCATCTGGACGAGCGCGGGCTGCGGTACCGCGAGGACGCCTCGAACGTCGATCGCGGGTTCGTGCGCAACCGGATCCGGCACGACCTGCTGCCGCTGCTGGAGTCGGACTACAATCCGGCGGTCAGCGAGGCGGTCCTGCGGCTGTCGCGGGCGGCGGCGGAGGCCCAGGATTTTCTGGCGGTGTCGGCCGCCTCGGCGGATTGCGTCTCGGGCGCCGGCATCCGGCTGGACGGGTTCCGGGAGCTGCACGACGCGCTGAAGCCGCTGGTGATCGATCGGGCGCTGGCCGCCCTGGGGCCGGCCCCGCAACTGGACGCCGTGCATTACGATTCGTTGATCCGGGCGGCGGAGGCAGGCGACCCGGGCGGCCAGGTCGACCTGCCGGGCGACGTGCGGGCGGTCCGGCAGCGCGATCGGCTCACGTTCTCGACCGGCCCGGGCGGCGCGCCGGCGCCGGAGATCGAGACGCCGCTGCCGGTGCCCGGCCGGGCCGACCTGCCCGAGCTCGGCCGGACGGTCGAGGCCGAGCTGGTCGACCGGTCGGCCCTCGACCTGGACGCTTTTCTCAGCGAGAAAACGCGCTATCATGAGGTGGTAGACTACGATCGGCTGAGCGGGCGGTTGGTGGTGCGCTCGCGGCGGGCCGGCGACCGGTTCCGGCCGCTGGGAGCGACGGGCACGAAGACGGTCGGCGATTTCCTGACCGACGCGAAGGTCTCGCCGGAAGAGCGGGCCCGCGTGCTCGTCGTCGCCGCCGGAGACCAACCGGTGTGGGTGGTCGGCCATCGGATCGACGACCGGGTGAAGCTCCGCGACGACACGGCCCGCGCCCTGCTGTTGACGGTTCGGGAGATCGGTCGGGAATGGAACGGGATAAAGGAGGACTGATGGGCACGCAAGACGCCGGGTGTGTCTTCTGCAAGATCGTCGCCGGGGAGTTGCCCGGCCACAAGGTGTACGAGGACGACGACGTGCTGGCGTTCCTCGACATCACGCCGATGACCCGCGGGCACACGCTGGTGATCCCCAAGCCGCATCACCGGAACCTGCTGGAGACGCCGGCGGCGGCGCTGCAGCCGGTGACGGCCGCCATTCCGAAGATCGCCGAGGCGGTGGTCGAGGCGACCGACGCCGACGGGTTCAACGTGCTTCAGTCGAACGAGCCCTGTGCGGGCCAGTGTGTGTTCCACGTGCATTTTCACGTGGTGCCCCGCCGGGAGGGCGACGGGCTCGGCCTGGGCTTTCGCCAGTCGGACCCGGTCGAGGACGATCTGGAGGAGACCGCCGGGGCGATCCGGGCGGCGATGTAGCGAACGGAGGGGTCCGTTGGCCAAGAGCCAGCCGTCACTGGGGCGGCACGCGCTGCACGTCATCATCCTGCTGATGGTGTTCTATCCGCTGGCGGTCTACGTGTACACGCGCTCGGTGACGCGGCGGTCGACCGAGGACATCGTGCTCCGGCACATCGACGACGGGCTCGACTATTGCTTCCACATGAAGCGGGCGCTGGAGCTCGTGCTGCTCGGCGGCGACGGCCGCCAGCGGGCGCCGCGCGACCCCATGGACCGGTTCCGGGAGAGGCTGAGCGACGGCGCGTACCACCAGCAGGTGCAGCAGCTCGTGTTCTCCGGACACGTGGCCAGCTCGCTGGTGGTCTACGCCCACGTGTTCGACGGAGAGAATTGGCTGTGCGGCTGGGGGCAGGACCCGCCGCCGCCGATCGTGGGCGCGGTGTCGATCCGGGACCGGTCCAATCGGGCGGCGGTCCGGCAGCAGATCTTCTCGCAGACGACCGCCGCGGACGGCCCGGGGGTCTGCGAGATCTCCGTCCCGCTCGAGCCCGGGGAAGGGCGGGGGGGGACGCTGGTCATCGGGCTCGCCACCCCGAACGCCCGCACCCAGCTCTCGGCGCTCTCGGACCGGGTGACCGACCGGGGGCTGCGCCTGGCGCTGATCGGGACGTCGCTGCTGGCCCTGCTGGGCGCGTACATGGTGTATCTGTATCGGCGGACGCGCGACCTGGAGCTGAAGCTGGAGGAGGAGAAGCGGCTGGCGTACGTGGGGACGATCGCGGCGGGCATGGCCCACGAGATTCGGAACCCGCTGAGCTCGGTGAAGATGAACATCCAGATGATCGAGCATCGGCTGAACGAGTTCGGGGAGACGGAGAGCGACTACCTGGCCACGAAGGTGGCCCGGATCCACCGGGAGACGGCCCGGCTGGAGGAGTCGGTGAACAACTTCCTCGCGTTCGCCCGGCCCAAGCCCCTGCAGCGGGACTGGGCGGACATGAACCAGGCGATCGACCACGTCGTCGAGTTCCTCGAGCCGGCCTGCCGGGGCGAGGGGATCCGCATCGTGCGCGATTACGCCGAGGACCTGCCCGAGGCGCACATCGACGCCGAGCAGCTCGGCCAGGCGGTCGAGAACCTGATCCGCAACGCCCAGCAGGCGACGGGCGAGGGCGGGACAATCGAGGTCTACACCGGCCGGCACGACCACGTCGTCGAGGTCCGCGTCTCCGACGACGGCCCCGGCATCCCGCCCGAGGTGCAGGACAAGGTGTTCGAGATCTTCTTCACCACCAAGGACGCGGGCAGCGGGCTCGGCCTGACCATCGTGAAACAGATCGTCGAGGCGCACGGCGGACGCGTCCACTTCGACACCATCGAGAAGCGCGGCACCACGTTCACCATCCAACTGCCCATCAGCGAAAACACGTGAGCTTATGAGCGAGTCGACCGAACGCATTCTCCGAGCGGTCAAGCGAACCATCCTCATCGTGGACGACGACCGGACCGGGCGCGAGACCCTGTCCGAGGCCGTGGGCGAGATGGGCTACCGCAGCCTGTCGGCGGCCGGCGGGCAGGAGGCGCTGAGCATCCTCCGCCAGCACGAGGTCGACATCTTACTGACCGACCTGAAGATGCCGGAGATGGACGGGCTGGACCTGCTGGCCGCGGCCAAGCGGCTCCGGCCCGACGTGTTCGTCATCCTCGTCACCGCCTACGCCACCGTCGACACCGCCGTCGAGGCGATGAAGAAGGGCGCCTACGACTACATCATGAAACCGATCGACCTGCGGGCGCTCAGCGTGCTGCTCGACCGCGCGGCGCTGTCGCGCGACCTCCTGCTCGAAAACGAGATGCTCCGCGATCAGCTCGGGGAGAAGTACGACTTCTCGAACATCATCGGCCGCAGCACCGCCATGCAGGAAGTCTACGACCAGATCCGCCAGGTGGCGGACACCGACACCGTGGTGCTGATCGAGGGGGAGAGCGGGACGGGCAAGGAGCTGGTGGCGAACGCCATCCACGCCAACTCGCGCCGCAAGGATGGCCCGTTCATCAAGGTCAACTGCGCCGCCCTGCCCGAGACCCTGCTCGAGAGCGAGCTGTTCGGGCACGAGCGCGGCGCGTTCACCGGCGCGGTCAGCCAGCGCAAGGGCCGGTTCGAGCTGGCCGACGGCGGGTCGATCTTCCTCGACGAGATCGCCGACCTCTCGACGGGGACCCAGGCGAAGCTGCTCCGCGTGCTCCAGAATTACGAGTTCCAGCGGGTGGGCGGGACCGAGACGATCCGGGTCGACGTCCGCCTGATCGCCGCCACCAACGCCGACCTCGCCGAGCGGGTCGAGGAGGGCCGGTTCCGCGAGGACCTCTACTACCGGCTCCGCGTCGTCCCCATCTCGCTCCCGCCGCTCCGCGACCGGCGCGAGGACATCCCGCTGCTCGCCACGCACTTCGTGAAGGAATACGCGGAGAAGAACGAGAAGGGCATCCGGGGGATCGCGGCGGAGACGATGAACATCCTCACCACCTACCCGTGGCCGGGCAACGTGCGCGAGCTGCAGAACAGCATCGAGAACATGGTGGTGATGGCGAACGGGCCGATGCTCACCGCCGACCTGCTGCCCACCGAGCTCCAGGAGACGTCGGTGGCCAGCGACGAGACCGGCTTCCCCATCGGCCTCTCGATGCGACAGATCGAGGAGAAGGCGATCCGGGAGACGCTCGCCTCGGTCGGCGGCAGCCGGAAGCGGGCCGCCGAAATCCTGGGCATCAGCCTCCGGACGCTCCACCGAAAAATCAACGAGTACGGGATCGACAAGATCCGGAAGGGCTGACGCCGGCCCGACCGGTCGAGGAAGGCGGCCCTTGGTCCTCATCTACGCACTCACCATCTTCCTCAGCGCGTTCCTCCTCTTCCAGGTCGAGCTGGTCATCGCCAAGCACATCCTCCCCTGGTTCGGCGGCACCCCCGCCGTCTGGACCACCTGCATGCTCTTCTTCCAGGTCCTGCTCATGGCCGGCTACGCCTATTCGCACCTGATCGTGAAGCGGCTGCGGTCGAGCCGCCAGGCCCGGCTGCACGTCGCGATCCTCGCCGCCTCGCTCTGCGTCCTCGGCGTCCAGGCCCTCCTCTGGTCGAGCCCCGTCCTCCCGGGCGACGCCTGGAAACCGGACGGAAGCGACTACCCGGTGCTCCGCATCCTCGGCCTGCTCGGGGTCGCCATCGGCCTGCCCTTCTTCATCCTCTCGACCACCAGCTCGCTGCTCCAGGCCTGGTTCGCGCGCACGAATCCCGGCCGGTCCCCCTACCGGCTCTACGCCCTGTCGAACGCCGGCTCGATGCTCGCCCTCGTCAGCTATCCGTTCGTCGTCGAGCCGAACCTGACGCTCGGCCTGCAGGCCGATACGTGGGCGGCCGGCTACGTGGTGTTCGCCCTCGGCTGCGCGGTGTGCGGGCTGGTGGCCGGCCGCGTCGAGTCGAACGTCGTCGAGGCCGGCCCGGACCCGCCGGAGCCGGACGACCCACCGGCCGACGGCGGCGCCGGGCCCGGCGCCGCCGATCGGCTCCTCTGGGTGGCGCTGCCGGCGATCCCGTCGGTGCTGCTCCTGGGCACGACGAACCACATCAGCGAAGAGATCGCCGTGGTCCCGTTCCTCTGGGTGATGCCGCTCTG
>JAWODX010000138.1:0-3426 GCA_046483085.1 Planctomycetota bacterium | reverse complement strand
CGGCCCGCCGCCGTCGGCGCCCCGAAGTCGACGTATCTCGGCGACACGCCCCGGGCGCGGGGCGTGTCCGTGCCCGTGGGGAGCCTGTGGTTCGTCCGGCCGAAGAACCTCCGTGAGTTCGGCGACGAGGAGATGGAGGCGCTGGCCGCCGAGGTCAAGAAGAGAGAGATCCCCGGGCTGGCCCTCGGCGGCTACAGCAGCGACAGCGCCGCCCAGATCAGCGTCGCCGGGCTCGCCGCGCTGAAGGACCTCACGCACCTGAAATACCTGGAGCTCCGCAACTGCAGCGCCGTCTCCGACCGGAGCCTGAACCAACTGGCCGGGCTGAAGAACCTCCGGTACCTCGACCTGGAGCAGTTGATCTTCCCGCGGCACGCCGACATCTCGGCGAAGGGCCTGCGGCATCTCGCCGACCTCGACAACCTCGTCTGGCTCAACCTGCGCGGCTGCCGCGTCGGCGACGACGGCCTGGCCGCGCTGCCGGAGCTGCGCAGCCTCCGCTCGGTCAACCTCGAATACAACGACCAGTTCAGCGTGCGCGGCATCGCCCACCTCGTCGACGTGCCCGAGCTCCGGCAGCTCGACCTCTCGGGGAACCGCGGGATCACCGATGAGGCCCTGCCGCATCTGGCGAAGATGACGAAGCTCGAGGAGCTCGACATCGGCCGCACGGACATCAAGGGCGAGAAGCTCGACGCGCTGGGGACGCTCCGCAACCTGCGCGCCTTGTCCCTGCAGAACCTGCGGCTCAAGGGCGAGTACCTGGCCAAGCTGGAGAAGCTGACGAGCCTCGAATCGCTCGACCTGTCGCGGCGGTCCAAGCAGAGCTTCTGGAACCTGCAGCCGAAAGACCTGGAGGCCCTGCAGAAGCTGCGCGGGCTGAAGCGCCTTACGCTCAATCATCGGCCGGTGACCGACGAAGCCCTGGCGGCGCTCGTGCCGCTCCCCAAGCTCGAATACCTCGACCTGCAGCACTGCGAGCAGATCACCGACGCCGGGCTGCGCCAGATCAAGAAGATGACCGCGCTGCGGAGGGTGCTGCTGTACGGGACGAACGTCTCGTTCACGGGCAAGCGGGCCCTCGAGAAGGCCCGCCCGCTGCTCAAAGTCTCCCGCTAGACGCCCGGGGGCGCTCCCTGGCGGCCGCTTATCGGCGCGCGCCCCGTTCCTCGAAGCGGTTATCAGCTATCAGCTCTCAGCCGTCAGCTACCGGCGCCCGGCCCGTCGGCTCGTCACCTCCCACTGACCAGTCACCGGTGACCGGCTGCCAGCGCCCATCGGCCGCGTTCGTCCGTCCTAGCTTCTCCTTCTTCGCAGGGCGAGCAGTGCCAGGCCGAGCAGTGACAGGCCGGCCGGCTCGGGGATGGGCGCGGCGGCGGATTCGTACGCGCCGCGGTCGATCGTGTCCACCAGCCGCGCGTTGCCGAGCAGGTCGGTCATGTAGACCAGGTGCCCGGCGCCGGGGTCGGTCCCGGCCACGACGATATCGACCATCGCGTCGTAGTCGCCGTCGGTGTTGATGTCGACGTAGGTGAAACCACCGCCGAGGTCATCGCCGGTCAGGCCGCTGTCGGTCGACGGGGCGCCCGCAAACAGGCGGTACGGATCGAGCGGGTCCTCGCCGGCGCCGACATAGGCGGGCGCGGTCTCGAAATTGCCCTCGACGTCCTGCGTCTGGGCCCCGGTGGCATCGAGGCTGTGGAACCGCAGGTAGTCGTGGTAGTCGGTCAGCGCGAGGGCGCCGATGAGGTCGCTGGCCCAGACCGTGCCGACCGCTGCGCCGTCGTAGTCGGTGGCGCCGTAGGCCTCGTCCTCGGAGAGGTTGAGCGTGCTGTTCTGGAACATCAGGTAGGCCCGATGCTGCCAACTGTGGCCGTGGTTGTACCCGTAGCCACCCTTCACGTAGGCGTCGTCGAGGATGGAGTTGATGGCGAGGAACGACTCCTGCTCCCAGCGTTGGTAGCTGCCACCGGCCTCCATATCGACAGAGCCGTCGTAGTTGTCGACCACCGTGGAGTTGGCGAGCACCAGCCCGCGTCCTCCGGAGACCATCACCCTGTTGCCACCGTCCCAGTAGTAGCCCTCGTCGCCACCGAACTGGATCGTGGACTTGCCCGACTCCTCGCCCTCGCGCCCGCGGTTGCCGGTGATGAGCGTGTTGACGATGGTCATGCCATCGTCGTCGGGATAGGCGATGCCGATGGCGGTCTCGCCGAACTGGGCGACGTTGTCGACGATGCGGCTGTTGGCGATGATCGTGTTGCTGCTGCCGCCTCGGACGAAGAGGCCTCCGCCGTATCCGCCGTATTTGCCCTTGAGGGCTTCGTTCTCGCGGATCTTGGAGTACTCGATGATCACGGGTGACGCCTCGGTCCCGCTGTCCTGCAGGAACAGACCGCCGCCGTAACCGCGGCCGTTCTTGGTGAGGTTATTGTGGATATCGGAGTGGCTGATGGTGACGCCGTCGCAGTCGTGGATGGTCATTCCGCCGCCGCCGTACAGCCAGCCGCCGTCCGCGTCGTTCCCGTGCACATCCAGCCTCGTCATCGTCACGCTGTTCGCACCGTGGGCATAGACGCCGGCCCCGCGGTCGCTCTTGCCGCCGGTCACGCCGAGGCGGTCGAGGCTCGTGTTCGAGCCGGCGACGTCCATGACGCGGACCGCGCCGCCCAGGCCGTCGTGGTCGGCGTCGAGCACGGAGACGCCGGACTGCGTCCCGAACCCGGCATCCCAGCCGCCGCTGACCGAGATGCCGCCCGTGGCGATCGACAGGTGAGAGGCGGTGTCGCCGGCCGTTCGGGTGACATCGCCGCTCACCTTCACCCAGCCCGCGCCGCCGCCGCCCTCGGCGGCGGTGATCGCCGTCTGCAGGTTGTCCCACGAGCCGCTCAGCGTCGACGTCCCGCCGCCATCGAAGTACTGAATCGAACCGGCCGGCGCGACCCCGGCAAACACCACGAGCAGCCCCAATGCACACACCAACACAAACTTCGCATCCATCACGAGCCTCCTTCCGTGAAAATGATTTTCCCTGGCACCAAAGCGTCTCCTGCTCATCTCGTCTCTCCTTTTCTCAGAACCACGTTTTCTTCCCATCGAACACATCTTTGGCTCCTTTCCGTGTTCAGCTTCGCTTCCGGCGAACCGCCAGCAGCGCCAGCCCCACGAGCGACAACCCGGCGGGCTCGGGGATGGGCTCGACCGGCGGGGGAGCCTGGATGATCCGTACGCCCGCGATACGCGCCCTGTCCCGGATGTCGTTGTAGAGCTCGATCGGGTCCGGCCAGACGAGGGTCAGCTCGTCGGCCATGGTGATGCTCCAGTTGTCCGGATGATTGGGGTTCGGGCCCACCATGTTGATGCTGTCGGTGACGTCGGGGTCGCCGTCCGGGTTCTCGCTCGGATAGCCCGGATGATCCTCCCAGA
>JAWODX010000086.1:0-4141 GCA_046483085.1 Planctomycetota bacterium | reverse complement strand
ATGCGAGCGGTGGTGATCGAGAACCCGCGGAAGGTGCAGACGGCGGAGCTGGCCCGGCCGGACCCCGGCGAAGGGCAAATCCTCATCCGGGTCCGGGCCTGCGGCGTGTGCGGCACGGATGTGCACATCTACAAGGGCGAATACCTGGGCGACTATCCGGTGATCCCGGGCCACGAGTTCGCCGGCGAGGTCGCCGAGGTCGGGCCGGGGGTGACCGCCTTCGAACGGCACGACCGGGTGGCCGTCGAGCCGAACATCCATTGCGGGCACTGCCGGTTCTGCCGGCTGGGCGAGCCGAACTTCTGTGAGAACTGGCGGGCGATCGGGGTCACCCTGCCCGGGGCGATGGCGGACTACGTGGTCGTCCCGGCGTCGGCGGTGTTCAAGATCGGCGACCTGCCGTACGAGGCGGCGGCGTTCATGGAGCCGCTCTCGTGCGTGCTGCACGGGATGGAGAAGCTGGCGGTCCGCTACGGCGAGAGCGCCCTGGTGATCGGAGCCGGGCCGATCGGGCTGCTCCTTGCGCAGGTGGCCCGGGCGAGCGGCGCGGCCCGCGTCGTGCTGGCCGACCGGGTGGCGTCGCGGCTCGAGCTGGCCGCGGAACTCGTCGCGGACGAGGTTGCCGACACGTCGGCGGGCTGGGAGCCGGCGGCGACGCCCGGCGGGTACGACGTGGTGATCGAGGCGACGGGCGCGCCGGCCGTGTTCGAGCGGAGCATCGAGCTGGTCCGGCACGGCGGGCGGATCCTCGTCTTCGGCGTGGCCCCGCGCGAGGCGACGGCCGAGGTGAAGCCGTTCCGGATCTTCGAGAAGGGGCTGCAGGTGGTGTCGAGTTACACGTCGGTTCGGAACTCGGAGCAGGCGCTGGCGCTGCTGCAGAGCGGCCGCGTGGGGGTGGACCGGCTGGTGACGCACCGCCTGCCGCTCGAGGGGTTCGGGGAGGCGATGGACCTGCTGGCCGACCCCGAGGGGGCGATGAAGATCCAGCTCATCCCGGGGGAGTGATCGGCATCACCGTACGATGAAGGCGTACACCCGGCTCTCGTCCGCGCCCCAGGTCTCGTCGAGGGTGAAACGGACGCCGGTCAGCTCGGTGTCGACCGGGTAGCGGACGTGGCGCTGGTGGTTGTTCTGCTGACTGATGAGCGGCTGCCAGTTGCCGTCGACGCGGCCCTCGACGCGGAAGGACCGCGGCATGACGTCGGGCGGCGCAGTGAGCTGGTCGTCGGCCTGGTGGTGGCTCATCATGACCATCTGGTCGAGCCCGCTGTCGAGGATGAGGACGACCTCGGCCACGTCGCGCGGCCGGTCGAACGTGTAGGCGATGGACTCGCCGACGGGGCAGGGCCAGGCGTGAATGTCCTCGCCGACCGGGCGGTTGACGCCGTCGCGGACCGGCTCGGGATCGCCGACCGACGCCTTCAGCGTCGCCTCGCGCGTCAGACCGGGCAGGTCCTGGACGATCCACGGCAGGTAGCAGTCGTCGTCGATGAGCGCCTGCTGCAGTTCGTCGACGTGGTCGAGCACGCCGCGCGGGTCGATGCCCCGGGCGGCGGCGATGGCGGCGGCGGTGCCGACGGCCTGGCCCATCGACGAGCACGTCCCCATCACGCGGGTCGAGCTCATGGCGGCGTGGGTGCAGCTCGCGTTCCGCCCGGCGAACATCAGGTTCGCGACGTTCTTCGAGTAGAGCGAGCGGTACGGGATGCCGTAGGGGCTGGGTGCGGGGTGGAAGATGGTCGGCGGCTCGCCGTGCTCGACGCATCGGAACCCCGCGGGATGGTGGTCGTCCATCGTCCAGCCGCCATAGGCGACAAGGTCGTCGAACCGGCCTTCGGCCTCGATATCGTTCTGGGTGAGGACGTGGTCGCCGACGAACCGGCGGCTCTCGCGCTTGGCGGGCAGGAACTGGAGCCAGTCGAGCGCCCAGTTGGCGGCGGCCTCGCGGTGCTGCGGGCAGTGGTTCTTGACGTGGTCCCAGACGCCGTAGGCGATGGCGAGGAGCTCGTCGCGGAGGCGCTCGGTGTCGTGGATGCTGTGGTCCTCGCCGCCGAGCTCGACCCACCAGTAGCCCATCTCGAACCACCGATGGCGGCGCTCGCCGCCGGGCAGCTCGTCGCAGCTCTCGAACACCTCGGCCCAGTCGGGCGGCGCGAACGGCTGGGGCGAGTCGTGCTTCCGCGCCTGGAACAGGCAGGACATGCCCATCGTGCGGTCGTCGGCGACCTCGGGGGCGATGGATTCGCCGAACTCGTCCCCCGCCTCGCGGCCCATGCGGCACTCGGCGCCGGTGGGCGGCGCGAGCACGCCGTCGCCGGAGCAGTCGGCGAAGACGCTCGCCCGGACCGTGTGCACGGTCTGCGTGGTGGTTTGCCATCCGGAGACGGCGGCGATGCGGTCGCCGTCCATCGCCGCGTCGTTGCACGAACAGTTCAAGAGCAGGGTGACATTTGGATGGAAATGGAGCTTTTCGTAGAGGATCGTGTCCCAGACGGAGTAGCTCCGCTGCCGGTTGCGGTAGAGGTTCTCCATGCGGAGTTCTTCGAGGATGCCGGTCTCGCGGAGGTTGGGGATGCTGTTGTGTCGGTCGGCGCCCTGGATGTGGACGCGGCATTCGGACGAGGCGTTTCCGCCGAGGACGGGTCGGTCCTGCACGAGTGCGACCTGTGCCCCGTGCCGGGCGGCGGCGAGGGCGGCGGTCACGCCGGCCATCCCGCCCCCGACCACGCAGAAGTCCACCTCGTGAGAGAGCGTTCGGAATGCATTGGTGCCCATGGAAAGTTCCTCGCAGAGCCGGATCATCCGGCAGCGCCTGCCGCTCGCGCGACGATAGCATAGCGGCGCGGCCCGATTACGGCAACCGGTTTTCTCGGCCGTGTTCGAACCCGGCCTGAGTTGTGACGTTGAGCAAGGTGGACGGCGGAAACCCGGCGGCGCAGGCCCCTTGGGCGGAATGGCTGCGACGCCGCTCCGAGCGGCATTCGGGACGCTCCAGGAAGGCGGGCGATGAAGCGACTATGGATCCCTCTCGTTCTCGGGGCGCTCGTGTGTGCGGCTGGCTGCACTGGCGAGCCGGGGTGGCGCGCCCCCGACGAGATCGTCGCGATGCTGGGGGCGGACGGCACGGTGCAGATCGACGGCGAGACGATCGCGCCGGCGCCCAGGGGCAGATCCCTTGACGGCACGGTGCCGTCCCGGCTGATCGCCGGGGCTCTGGTGAGGGCCGTGCAAGAGCGGGACAAAGGGGCGGGCAAGGAGGGCGAAACCGCCACGACCGACCATCCGTTCCCGGAGCCGACGGATCGCTTCACCGTTCACATCCGGTTCGAGGATGTGAGGAAGAACACGTGGGAGCAGGCCGCCTGCATCCTGGAGGGTGCGGCACGCGCGGAGCTGGCGAAGCTGCGGATCGCTGATATCCCGGTCGAGCTGCCCAAAGATCAGTGGCGCGGGTCCGTGCCCGACCGCGCGGACAGAGAGCGGAGCGCGCCGCCGTGGCTCCCTCTGAAGGTCGAGACGGACGCCGACCTGGCGGAAATCCGGAAGCACGCGGCGGAGCTGGCGCGCCGGTGCGTCATCCTCGAGGGTGATGCCACTGCGCCGATGGCGCAGATGCTGAAGGTGATCCGGCTGCTCGACGAGGCCGGTGCCGCGTACCTGTTCACCGTCCTCAAACGCCAGCCACCGCGCGGCGAGCCGGGTGCCGCGATCCGCGTCGAGCACTCCAGCCGGTGGCCGGACGAACCGCCGGTCCCTCCGCTCCGGCACCTCGACTGAGCGGGCTGCCGCCCCGCCGGGGTCTCGCGCCCTGGAGCAACGACCGCACGCGCGACGAGGGCGGGCCGGAAGACGGTCTGAATCACACCGGAATCGCTCCCAAAGCTTGACTTGCGGGGGCGGTGGACTAGAATCGTTTGGTTCGACGTGAGCCGATCGCAGCAGTGAGGACAGGCAGCAGGTGGGATGATGCAACGTATTGTGATTTATGACTGTACGCTTCGGGACGGGAGCCAGGGCGAGGACGTGGTGTTCTCGGCCGAGGACAAGCTGCTCGTCGCCCAGAGGCTGGACGAGATGCGGTTTGACTACATCGAGGGCGGTTTCCCGGGCGCGGCGAAGAAGGACGCGGAGCTGTTCCGGC
>JAWODX010000084.1:0-4724 GCA_046483085.1 Planctomycetota bacterium | reverse complement strand
CCAGTTCGACCGCGTCGTGGTCCCGCATGGTGGCGAGGATCGCCGCCTCGTTGATGAGGTTCTCGAGGTCGGCGCCGGAGAAGCTCGGCGTGCTGCGGGCGATCGTCTTCAGGGCCTCCTCGTCCCCCACCTTGATCTCCTTGGAGTGGACCTGGAGGATCCCCTCGCGGCCCTTGATGTCGGGGAGGTCGACGATGATCTGGCGGTCGAACCGGCGGGGCCGCCGCAGGGCGGGGTCGAGGACGTCGGGCCGGTTCGTCGCCGCGATGACGATCACCGCCTCGTCCGTCTCGAACCCGTCCATCTCGACGAGGATCGCGTTCAGGGTCTGCTCGCGCTCGTCGTGCCCGCCGCCCAGCCCGGTCCCGCGCTGGCGGCCGACCGCGTCGATCTCGTCGAGGAAGATGATGCAGGGCGAGTTGACCTTGGCCTGCTGGAAGAGGTCGCGCACGCGCGAGGCGCCGACGCCCACAAACATCTCGACGAAGTCGGACCCGCTGATCGAGTAGAAGGGGGTGTCGGCCTCGCCGGCGATCGCCTTGGCCAGGAGCGTCTTGCCCGAGCCCGGCGGCCCGACCAGCAGGACGCCGTGCGGCAGGCGGCCGCCCAGCCGCCGGAACCGGTCGGGGTTCTTCAGGAACTGCACGATCTCCTGGACCTCCTCCTTCGCCTCTTCGATCCCGGCGACGTCGTCGAACGTCACGTTGACCTTCTCCTTCTGCGAGAGCCGCGCCCGGCTCTTGCCGAACGACAGGATGCTCTGCCCGCCGGGCGACCGCATGTGCCGGAAGAAGAAGAAGTACATCAGCCCGAAGATCAGGATGAACGGAAGGATGGTCAGGAAGAGCGTCCAGAGCTTGCTCGACGCCGTGTCGTTGATCGGGTCGAGCGGCTGGTAGTCCCGGTACTTCTCCAGCTCGGTCCCCTTGACCTTCTCCGCCTCCCGGGCGCGCTCGACTTTCTGGTTGAACGTGTCGATCGCGTCGAAGATCTGCTTCGCCTCGACCGAGTCGGCCTCGTACGGGGTCTCGTAGCGAATGACGAGGATGTCGGCGCCCTCCCGCATCGGATACGGCTCGCCCTCCTCCGGCTGCCGCAGCCGCGCCTCCCAGTAGTCGCCCTTGACCGTGATCTTCTCGACGCGGCCCTCGACGATGTGCTTCTTGAAGGTGGTGAGGCCGACCGACTTGGCGTCGCTCATGGTGTCCGAGCTCAGGTGCCAGAAAATGGCGACGAGCCCGAGGATCAACAGCCAGAAGATCCAGCCCCGGCCAAACCGGCGGGGCGGACGCTGGTCCGGCGGCCTCGGCCGCTTCTGTCTCGGTGGCTTCGGGGTGTTCGGCAAGGGGAAACTCCTTTCACCAGGTTTCGAACACGTGGCTGACGACCTTGCGGGCGGTCTTGCGCACCGCCTCCGCACGGGCGTCGGCCTCGGTGTCCGCGGATCGGACCTCGTACTCGGCCGAACGCCGCAGCCCGTCCTCCGACTTGATCACGCGCGACGCCGCCCCGCCCGACGGCAGCCGCTCGAACACGTAGCTCACCGTCAGAACGATCCGGTACCGCGAGACCTGATCCGTCTCGAACTCGCGGAGGACCACCCGCTCGTAGTCGTCGATCGAGCCGGTCATCACGGCGTCCGCCGAGCCCCGGCTCGCCACGCGCAGCGGCGTCTTCGCCTCGATCTCGCGCTGCAGGGCCAGGGCGAATTCGTTCTCCAGATCCGTGTACAGCGTCTTGTTCTTGAACAGGTCGATGGCGACGGTCTCCACCCCTTCGGCGCCCGGCGGGAGGCGGAAGCCGTGGGTGTATCCGGCGCAGCCGCCGGCCGCCGCGGCGGCACAAAGAAGCCAAAGCACATTTCGAAGCGGTTTCATGGCTCTTCTTTATTATACTCGTTCTGGATCAACTCGATGACCTCCTGGGCGGCGTCGGCCCACGCGCCGGCGTCGGGGTAGCGCCGCAGCACTTCCGCCAGGTGAGCCCGGGCCGGCGACACCAGGCCCTGCTTGAAATAGAACCGCGCCATCTCCAGATGGCGCTGCGCGCCCAGCTCGCCGACGGCCTCCAGGTAGCGATCGGCCAGCTCCTGCTCCCGGATCCCGAGATCCGACGCCCGGAGCTTCCCGAATCGGAGACGCGCCTCCCGCAGGTGACGCATGTTCCGCCCCGGGCCGCCGATCCGGCGATAGGCACACAACGCCGCCCGGAACTCGGCGTACAATGCCTTCTCGTGCTCAGGATATTCGACACTGACGGCCGCGAATTCACGTTGGGCATCCGCAAACCGAGCCTGGTCGTAGGCATACTCGGCCAGCGCCAGGTGCGCCTGCACCGCCAGATCGCTGTGCCGCCCCGACGCGATCACGTGGTCCAGCACGGTCACGCCGAGCTCGTCGCCCGAGTCCAGCAGCTCCCGGCCGAGCTTCAGGCAGCGCGCGTTCGCCCTGGGAACGAGCCACGAGTATTCGAACGTCCGGCGGAGCGCCCGGAACGCCTCGAAGGCGGCCTCCGGTTCGCCCGCCGCCTCGTACTGCACGCCGCTCTCGTACTGCGCCACGTGAGCTTTCTGGTCGTGCGGGAAGTCCGTGGCAAACCGCTCCAGCGCCCTCGCGGCGGCCAGGTGCCGGCCCTCAGCCGCGAGTTTCGTGGCCCGGTCGTATCGGGACCCGGCGTCGACGTAGGCGCTCCGGGGGCCTGCGCAGCCGCACACAGCCACCGCTGCAAACACCAAAATCCCTCCTCGCGCTTGAATCATCGACGCCCCGCTTTCAATCCTCCATTCTATCACTGCTGTCAAAACCGATCAACTCAAGCTCGGTCTGCACCCGCCCCAGTTCCTCCTCGGTCAGCCGCTGGCGGGCCGGCGCGTGTCCTGCGACCATCCGGTCGTTCAGGTCGAGCGCGGCCCGGAACTGCTCGGCCGCGGCCGCCCCCAGACCGGCCTGCGTCAATACACGCCCGTATCGGATGCGCATGCGCGGCGAGGTCGGCGCCAGCGCCGTCGCCCGGGCCAGCTCGACGACGGCGGGCCGGTAGAGCGCCGGCACGGGGGAGGGGAGGGCGCCGTCCGCCGGCACGGCCTCGTACTCGGGCGCGTATCGCTCCCGGATGAGACGCCGGAACCGGCGGGCGTGGTCCGCGAACAATCGCCCGAGCCGCCAGTGAAATTCGCCGACCGACGGGTTCAGGCGGATGGCGTCCCGCCACGCGGCGACCGCGCTCGCGAACCGGTCGCGCGTGGCGCCGGCCGAGAGCCGCAGCTCGCGGCATTCCGCCAGGCCGCGGTACGCGCGGAAGTCCATCGGATTGATGCGGGCCGCCCGGTCGAAGAACTGCTCGGCCTGGAGCAACAACTGCCGCACCTCCGCCCGCCGCGCCGCGGCCGGGAGCCGGGCGGTACGATCACCGGGCGATGACGCGCGCCCCGCCGCCAGGCGCACGGCCCGGCCGAGCGCGATCTCGCCCTGCCGGCACTCGGTCCGGGCCGCCGATATCCGCGACACCACGAACAGAACGCCCAGGCTCAGCACCGTGACGACGACCAGCACGGCCAGCCGCGCGCCCGCCCGGAGATTGACGTCGCGGCGCCCCGCCCACGGCGCCGCGACCAGGCCCGCAAGCGCGAACGCGGTCGCCCCCACCCCCGCCACGTACAGATCGAGGTCCAGGAACGAGTGCAGCACGAAACCAAACAGGCCAAGCGTAAGGCCGAGCCGCACCGCGCGCCGAGAGCGTTCGTCGGGCGGGACCAGCCCCGTCGCCGCGTAGCCCGCCCACCACAGCGCCGCGAAGACGGCCAGGGCGAGGATGTTCAGCCCGCGGCTCTCGCTGATCGACAGCGGCGCGGCGACGAGCTCGGCCAGCACGATGCCGGCCAGCCCGGCCGCCGGCAGCAGCCCACGCGGAACGCCCCGGGGGCCTATCTCCCCGCCGTCGGCCCGACCGTCACGCCGCGGCGGCAGTCGCGCCCCGCGCCCCGTACGGCGCCAGGCCCCGGCGAGCAGCAGCGCCCAGAACAGCCCGTAGGCCGCGGCCGCGGCCGGGCCGGCTTCGGCGAGCAGTTGCACGTAGTCGTTGTGGGCGTGCTTCGTCTCCTCGGCCGCCACCGCCTTGTGCCGCAGATAGTGATGCTTGAAGTTGCCCGGCCCGACGCCGACGACCGGGCTCGCCCGCCACATCGACACCGCCGCCGACCAGTACTGCCAGCGCACGCGGGCGGACGCGCCGAACTCGTGCCGCATCGCCGCCAGGCGACCCCGCAGCCCGGCCGAGAGGCCCAGACCTGCGCCAACCAGGATCGCCGCGGCACCGACGACCGCGGCACACGCCTTCCACCGCCGCCGCAGCCAGCCGCGCCCGCGAACGGCGATGAACCCGAGCAACACCACGCAGCCGACCAACCAGCCGCCCTTGGAGAACGTGAGAAACAGGCCGATCACCGCCAGCCCGACGATCCCGCCGAGCAGGCTGCGCGTCGGCCGCCTCCGCGCCGCCGCCGCCAGGGCCGCCGCCGGCGGGCGCCTTCCGCAGTGACCAGGGACTTTATCATGATAATGAAATCCGAAGGCAGCCGAAGGCGGTGTGTACGCAGTAGAGATGCGATGCCCAGCAGGATATGCCCCAGGTTCAACTGCTTCAGGGCTCAAACCGAAACAGAATAACCCCGATGGAATGCAAAGAAAAATCGCTAATGAACAATTCTCCAGCGTGTTCTTCCAGAA
>JAWODX010000476.1:0-4022 GCA_046483085.1 Planctomycetota bacterium | reverse complement strand
GTGCCCGCTCGAGGGGGCGGACGTGGGGGCCGACCAGGGCGACCAAAGGGGGAACGAAAAGGAGACCCTCTCACAAACTATCTCAATAGTCGGGGGGGCGGGCATTCCTGTCCGCCATCTGGGAGGGAAGAATGCCTGCCCCACCGACTATTGAGATAGTTTGTGAGAGGGTCTCCTATTCGTTCCCCCTTTGGTCGGCCTGGTCGGCCCCCACGTCCGCCCCCTCGAGCGGGCGCGGTTCGCCGTCGACATCGACCGGCTCGCAGAGCGAATCCTTCTGCAGCTCGACGGCTTTTCCCAGCGCCCCCGTCGCCTTCTCGCTCAGGTGGAGGTCGTTCTTTTCCAGGTCGCGGAACCACGCGGGGTCCTTGTTGATCCGGTTGCCTTCGAGCCGGATCTTGGTGTGCTTGCCCGCGCGCCTCCGGATGGGCATCAGCGTCAGGTTGTTGGCGAAGAGCAGGTCGCGGCAGTCGAACCGGTATTCGCAGGACCACCGGATGCCGCCCTCCGGCACAAGGTTCCAGACGGTGTTGTGGACGATGCGGACGTTGCGGCTGTTGGCGATGGCGATGCCGTGGTCGCTCCTCGGCTCGGCCGTGGTACGGACGATGACGTTGGCCGCGATGAGGCCGTCGTCGACGTGAAAGTCGCCCCGCCGGTGGCGGCCGATGCCGAAGGCGATGCCGCAGTCGCAGTCGACGATCACGTTGCCGACGGCGGCGGCGTGTTCGGTCCCGTTCCAGACCAGGAGCGCCGGCCCGCCCATCCCCGCGCCCTTCGCGCCCCGGATGCGGCGGAACACGTTGTGGCGGATCGTCCACGTCTTCCCGTTCACGATGGAGATCCCCTGCGTGTAGTTACCGCCCCACAGCCGGTCGGTGTATTCGATGAGACAGTACTCGACGAGGCCGTTCTCCGGGCGCCGCTCCCCGACGGCGTTGACCTTGATGAGCTGCTGGCCCATATCGACGAACCGGCAGTTGCGGATGCGGGCGTCGTCGCCGGAGACATGAATGCCGTGGTACGGGAAATCGCGGATGGTCAGGTCGGCGACGAGCAGCCCGCGCGATCCCGCCGACCACTGAATCCCCGAGTATCTCCGGCGGCCGCGCTTGTGCGCCATCCCGATCCCCTGGAGGACGACCTGGTCGCGCTCGCCGCTCGCCGAGCGAATGACGACGTTCCGCGCACCGTTCAGCACCAGGCCGCGCTTGAGCTTGTAGGTCCCGTCGGCCAGCAGCACGGTCACATCGCGGGCGCCGCGGCCCAGAGCCCGCCTCAACTCGGCGGGGGTGCTGCAGCGGACGACTCGGCCCTCGGCGGCGGGCAGCGCCGGCGCGGTCCAGGTATACGGGAGGTCGGGGGAGCTGATGCGGACCGGCTCGTCCGCGGCCTGCGCGACCACGGCCAGGAGCGCCATGCAGAGAAGGGCATTGCCGAGAAGGTTGGACATGGTTTGCTTCCCCCTGTGAGAAGAGCGGCCGATTCGAAGTCGAGCATACATCGCCGCCGCCGCGCATGCAAGCCTCGCGCCTTGTGTGGCATTTGCGATGTCCCCTGCTGCGATCACAAATTGTAGCCGAGGTCCATGACCTCGGCCCTTCTCCGGCCTCATGGAGGCCGGCTACAGTCACGCCAGCTTGATCACACTGGACATGGCAAATGCCTCCTTGTGTGGTGGCCCGAGGGAAGAGGGGTGACGCCCGGAGCGGCGGGCGCTAGAATGAGCTGGCGCCTGGAACCTTGATCTCACGCTTCTCGCCCCGGCCACAGGCACGTCAGCACGTCATCGAAGGGAGCAGCCAATGGCCATGCGGACCTTGTGCGGCGTGATCGGTGTCCCTGTGCGTGCTGCCGCCCCGGCGCCGGGCGTCGCCAACTGGCAGTACAGCAACGTCAGCCAGGTCGGCCTGCTCAATCTCCCGGTGCTGGCCGTGGACGGCTGGTTCGACGGCGGCTACAACCGCGGGAACTTCGTTCGGTTTCAGACGCCCGACACGATGGGCGGCAACGCGGCCGGCCTCTGGAGCCACCAGGGCCACAGCTACGCCCACTTCGAGAAGCTGCCCACGTTCAGGAGAATCCTTGCGACGGAAGCGGCCGATGCGCCGATGCGGTGCTGCGTGCTCACGTTCACGCTGAAGAACATCGGTGCAACCGACGTGGCCGGCACGGCGACGATCCTGCGGATGGACGGCGTCGGTTACAATGCCGGGCTGGTCGGCGTCGCCCGGCCGGTGGTCGTCAAGGCCGGCAAGACCGTCTCGGTCCCCCTGCTCGTCGCCCGGGCGGACCGGGCCTCGGACGATCCGGAGATCAAGCTCGAAGACGCGCTGACAGCCGTTCGGAACGACCCGCCGGGCGAGGCCCGCGGGAACGCCCAATGATCAAGACGCTCCCCCTGCTCGGTGCTGGCGCCGGCTCCCCGGCGGCGCTAGAATCACGGTCGCTCCCGGCCCGCGTTTCGAGGACCCGCCTGCTGCTTTCCGGAAGAGAAGGAGACCCCGCCGTGAGAAAACTGACCGTCGTGTTGCTGGCCCTGCTGTTCGCGGCCCCGGCCGGTGCGGGTCTCCTGGCCGTGCCGAAGGACTACACCCCGGACCAGGCGTGGCCGGTGATCATCTGCACGCAGGACGGCCCGTCGAAGGAGCTGGCGGCGGAGGCCGGCTACTTCCTCATCCACGCCGGGGGGATCGGCGTCAGGACGGGCACCAAGGTCCGCACCTCCCTGCTCCGCTGCGCGGAGAAATACAACATCGACCCGTTCCGCATCTACGCCACGTCGTTCTCGCGCGGCGGGCAGGAGATCCTCGCGCAGGCGTGGCAGTATCCGCACTGGTACGCGGCCGTCGCACCGATGTGCAACGACCTGCGGCGCGAGCCGAAGGTTCGCAACGTCAAGTACCTCGTCCACACGCCGACCCTGCTCCTCCACGGCGACCACGACAGCTTCCGCAAGAGCGGAAAGCGGGTGTTCGAGCTGATGAAGCAGGCCGGCTGCGACGTCGGGTACCGGACGTACCCCGGCGGGCACAGCCCGAATCCCATCTACCGCAAGGACCTGGAGCCGCTGACCGAGTTCTTCGAGAAGCACAGGCTGGACCCGTATCCGAAGGCGGTCGTGCACCTGGTCAGCCACAAGCGCTACTCGCGGGCGTTCTGGGTCGACTCGACACCGATCAAGGACGCCGGCGGGATGAAGGGCGTCTTCGAGGTCCGGGTGAGGGACGGGAACGTGATCGAGGTCGAGGCGAGCGAGGAGATCGCGTCGCTGTCGCTCGAGCTGTGCGACAAGCTGGTCGACATGAAGAAGCCGGTGACGGTGATGTCGGGCGAGGAGCAGATGTACCGGGGTCCGGCGGTGTCGCCGCTCAAGCTCACGTTCCGCGAGGGTGAGCAGTTCTGGCAGCGCCGGCGCAAGCCGCTGTGGAAGGAGATCCAGGAGATCCGCAACGCGGCGAAACGGAAGTGACGTGAACGGCCGATCCGGCCGGCAGAAAGGAGAAGACGATGCGAGCAGGCAGGAAGCTGACCGTGCGGTGGCTGACGCTTGTGCTGGTCGTTCTGGCGGCTGTGGCGGGGCCGGCGGCGGAGCTCGTGCACCACGCAGCGTGCTCGGTCGTGCTCCGCGGCGACGCGTTCCGGTACGACCGCAAGGCCCGCGTCTACACCGCCGACCTGTCCGGCGTCCCGAGGGGGGCGGCGATCTTCCGGGCCGAGTTGATGCTCAACGGTCGCCGGCGATTTCACAAGCCGACGACGAAGCCGACCACGGTCTACGAGGTAGGCAAGCCGGACGCCACCTTCCCTCTTGTCGGGCCGGCGTTCCGGAGTCTCGATGCGCTCGAGGCGGTGCGGGCGGCGCACGAGGCGGGGCGGCCGCTCAAGATCAAGGCCGAGGTGACGCTGCGCGGCCTCCGCTCGCTCGAACTCTCGTACGTCGGCGGCAAGGCCGCGGTCGAGATTCCCGTGGTGACCGATGTCAAGGTCACCCACCGCGCGGGCCAGTCGCTGATCACGTT
>JAWODX010000061.1:0-12500 GCA_046483085.1 Planctomycetota bacterium | reverse complement strand
GGCGGGGGCGAACGGGTTTCGTGAGCCGATGGCGAGCTGCTCGATGCCCGGGCCGGGCGGCGGCCTCTCGCCGGCGACGTCCTCGCGGAACGGGGGCCCGGGGAGCTCGGGGAGCGGCTCGGTGGCCCGGGGCAGGGCCACGCGGAGGCCGGCGTCGGTCAGCGCGCTCTCGGCGAATTCGACCACCGGGTCGAGAAAGCCCGCCCGCCAGACGAACAGGATCAGCAGGGCGGCGAGGACGCCGAACAGGACCCGTTCGGCGTTGAAGAACCGCTGGCGCTCTTCGGACATGGGAGCCTCCTTACCAGGTTCGGACTCGCCGGACGGTCGGGCCTTTTTTCTTCTTCGCGGCGGGGCGGAGCCGGCCGCCGGTCAGCCGGTCCACGTTTTCCGCCGTGACGTGCCGTGTCTTCGGATCGAAGTCGAACGTGCTCACGTCCATCCTCACCTCGAGCCGGTGCGGGATCACCTCGGTCGGGATGCCGTCGTCGTTCCGTTCCTTGATCCGCCCCGGCCGGCCGGTCACCTCCAGCTTGACGACCCGGAGGAACCCGGTCGTCCCGTAGTACCGATCCACCTCGTACTCGGTGCCGCGCAGCGCGTCGGCCTTCTCGGCGTCGACACGGAACCGCTCGAAGCCGACGGGGCCGCCGTGGATCTTGGCGAACGACTGCTCCCGCCAGGCGGTCGGGTGGTTGGGGTTGTTGACGTCATCCCGCTCGGCCGGGGTCTTCGGCGCGAGCGGATCGTTGGTCACCCTGACCCGGGCGACATACTCGAGCGCACACGGGTGCCCCGCCGGCTGGCGGAAAATCACGAACTCCTCGTCGCGCCCGATCCCGTCCTCGCTGCCCGCGTCGAGCCAGACCCCCTGGACCGTCTGCTCGAGCTGGTTGACCTTGACGGAGCGGACGCGGACGCGGCGGCCTTTCATGGCCCGCAGCAGGTCGGCGAAGGCCTCGATCCCGGCCCGCAGCTCGACGGTCATCGGGTATTCCCACAGGAACCCCTTGCGCCCCTTCGTCCCCAGCACCCGCTTCTTGTGGTGGTCGACGATCCGGGTGTACTTGACCTGGTGATCGGCGCAGAGCTTGACGAAGGTATCGGCGACGGCGAGCTGGCGGAGCAGGCCGGGCACGAGCTTCGCGTCGGGCACCGCCCCCTTCTCGTACTCGGCCAGCCCGAGGTCCTCGGCGACGTCGACCGATCGGAGCGAACAGTAGAGAAGGAGTTGGTCGCGGGTATTGGTGAGCTGGCGGCGGAAGTAGAAACCGGGCTCGTCGCCCGCGGCGCCGGGCGGCAGGAACGGGGCGTAGGGGACGAAGGCGAGCTGCCGCACGCGCTGCTCGAACCGCTGGCGCTGGACGTCGTTCTCCACCTCGAGCCGGCTCTGGATGTGCGAGATCCGGTCCCGCCCGGGGCCCGGGGCGAACTCCTTGTTCTCCTCCAGCAGCTCCTCCTTCTTCGTCTTCAGCGCCTCGTACTCCGGGCCCCAGCTCCGCCACAGCCAGCGGGCGAGCGGCGGGTCCTCGGCGCTGAACACGTTGGGCCGGACCACGATGAGCACGAGGGCGCAGGCGCCGAGCACGATGATCAACGGCTTGTTCTGCTCCCAGATCCGGTTCATTCGTTCTCCGCCTCCTCGGCGGCCGGCTGCGCCTCGCCCAGGACGAACCGCAGCTCGAACGTGGCCACGATCTCCTTGTCCGTTTGCAGTTCCCGCGTCGTCATCTTCCGGATTACGGCCCCGGCGGACGGCGCCGCGAAGACCGCCAGCCCCGCCGGGTCCTTCAGCTCCAGAAGCCGGTCCCGCAGCTCACCGATCTTGCCTTCCGCCTCCTGCGCGGTCAGCTCGCGCGTGCCGCCGCCGGGCAGGGGCAGGTGCCGCCGCACCTGCCCCTGGACCACCACCGCGTCGGGCCGCGAGGCCGATCCCGGCACGACCTGGGTCCTGGTGAGGACAACCTCGTCGGGCACGGTGTTGGCCAGGGTGAGGGCGCGGAACGCGACAGAGAGCTGGTCGGGCCGGCGGAAGATGTCGGCCATCTTCCGGTTCTCGGCCCGGTACTCGGTGTGGACGGCCAGGTACTTCTCCATCGCCGCCTTCGCCCCCTCGTTCCGGCGGTGCCGTGCCTCGAGCTCGCGGACGTATCCGCGCAGCCGGCCGGTGTTCGCCACCGAGGAATAGCCGAGCAGGACGACGAGTGCGATCATGGCGGCGCCGGCCAGCCACAGGTAGAGCGTTTTCGTGAAGAAGCGGCGCCGCTCCTTGATCCGCGCCGGCAGGAGGTTGAACTCGACGGCGTCGGTCTCGACCCCGCCGAGGGCGAGGCCGAGCGCGGTGACGTACGATTCGGGGCGGGCCTCGAGGTCCTCGCGTGCCTCCCGCCGGAGCGGCGAGAGGTCGAGCCCCTTGAGCGGGTCGGCGGGGACGGCCGGGATGCCCAGCCGGCGGCTCAACGCCTGGCGCAGGCCGGGCAGCCTCGACCCGCCGCCGGTCAGCACCATGTTGTCCACCTCCAGGTCGGTCATGCGCGTCTGGGCGCGGCAGTACATGAGCGACGACTGGATGGCGGAGGCGAGTCGGCCGACGACGGGGAGCATGGCCTCGGAGAGCTGGACGGTCTGGTCGCCCTCTTCGAGGCTGAGCTCCTGGTCGAGTTCGTCCTCGTCGGTTCCGAAGGCCTGGAACCCGATGGGGGTTTCGGCGTCTTCGTCGGCGGCGGGGCTGACCTGGGTGGGCGCGTCGGCGCTGGGCGAGGCCTGGGTCTCGTCCTCGGAGCCGACCTCGCCGCCGAGGAGGAGGCGGCCCTTGGTCCGCTTCAGCTCCTCGGCCTCGGCGAAGGGGATGCGGAACTCGTCGCGCACGGCCTCGGTGAACGCCCGGCCGGCCGGCGAGATGTTGCGCGCGAACAGCAGGTTCCCGTTCCGCTCGACCACCACGTCCATGTTCTCCGCGCCGACGTGGATCAGGAGGGTGGTCTTATCGTCCTCGATCGACGGTCCCCGGCTGTGGCGATAGGTGTTGAACACGGGGAACGGGGAGAGGGTCACGTTTTCGACGGGGACGCCCGCCTCGTCGAGGATCTCGCAGTGATGTTCGACGTGGTCGTTCTTGGCCATCGCCATCATCACGGTGCGCTCGACGGTCGCCACGGGGAGGTCGAGGGTCACAAAGTCGTACGACAGGTCGCCGGCGCCCCGCGTGTCCCCCTGAACCTCGTAGTCGATGAGCATCTTGAGCCGCCAGTCGGGCGCGGGCGGGACGTGGGTGTAGCGGATGATCGTCCGCCGGCCGCCGACCGCGATGCGGGCGCGCCGCGAGGAGATGCCCGCGGACCGCAGCAGGTTGCGCACGATCATGGCGATCTTCGCCGCCCGGCGCGGGCTGTCCTCCATGTGGCCCAGCTCTTCGAGCGGGGCGAACGCGGCGCGGAGCACCTGGACCCGGCCGCGCCGCTCGCGCGCGAGCACGGCCTTGACCGAGTCGCTGCCGATGTCGATGCCCAGTGAACGCTCGCTCACGTCTCTTTCCCTTCGCGCGGGCCGCGTGCCCGCGATGGCCGCCGGTTCAGTTCAACGGCTCCGGCTCCTCGAAGTCGTCGTAGAAGCTGCGCCGTTCGGTGAGGCCGCGACCGCCCGGCGCGGCGCGCGTCGCCGCGTACAGCGGCCGCGAATACTCCGTCCCCTTCACCGTCCAGATGCAGGCAAACCGCCGCGTCCCGTTCCCGGTCGGCAGGCGGAACCGCACCCGGTCGTCGCCCTCGTACACCTTCGTCCCGCCGGACACGACGAGGGCCAGCGCGCCGTCGTCGACGACCTGGCGGAGCACGGGGAACCGGCGCGAGCCGACGGCAACGATCACGCCGTCGAAATCGCCGACCGCCACCACGAACTCGACGTCGACGTAGCCGTCCCCGGCGACGACCTGGAACCGGGCCGGCCGGGGGAGGGTGGGCGGCCCGGGCTCCGGGTCGGGCGCCTCGTCGTTCAGCGGCTCGATGATCCCCCGCCCGCCGCGCGTCGCGCGGGACGCGAGCTGGTACGGCGCGCTCACCCGGGTGCCGATGAACGTCCAGATGCAGACGAACGCCCGGTTCCCGTTCGTCGTGGCGATCTGTACGCTCGTGTCGGTGTTGCCCCGGTAGACCTCGGACCCGTAACCGACCATGAGCGTCGTGGTCCCGCCGTCCTCGACGGCGACGATGGTGGGGAATCGCGTTCGGCCGACGGCCACGATCACGCCGTCGTGGTCCGCCGCCGGATAGACCCATTCCACCTCCACGTATCCGCTCCCGGCGGCGATCTGGGCGCGCGGCACGCGGGGGACCGGGCCCGGGGGCGCCGCACTCGCGACCGTGGTGAAGGCCGAGCTGAAGGGGGTGAGCGCCCGGTCGTCGTCGTCCCTGATATCGTCCGTCAGCTCGACGGCATACGTCGTGCTGTTGAGCAGATCGTCGTCGGGCGTGAAAGTGGCGACGGTGCGGGTTCCGTTCAGGGACACGGTGCCGTCGACCCGGGTGGCCCCGGCGGTGACGGTGAAGCTGTCGGTGGTGACGGTGTCGAGCCGGACGGCGTGCGAGAAGGTGGCGACGACGGTCGTGTCGACGGGGACGTCGGTCGCGCCGTCGACCGGGCTGATGACCGCGACGGTGGGCCCGGCGGGCACGCCGCCCGCCGTGATGCGGATCGAGTACGAGCCGTACGTGGCGTACGGGCCGCGGGGCGGCGCGGATGGGGATGGGATGACGGGCAGCGGCTTGGTGGCCCGGCGGACGCGGACGTAGTGGGTGCCGCCGTCGGCGAAGGTGTGAACGATCTTCGAGGCGAGGTCGCCGCCGGCGTAGTCGACGTCGTCGTTGCTGGCCAGCAGCGCGTCGTCATCCTTGTACAGGCTGATGGCCGTGTCGCCGGACGCGTTGAGGTCGAACGTCTCGATGGTATAGGTCTTTCCGGTGGTGGCGGTGAACTTGTACCAGTCCTCGTCGTTGGCGCCGATCCCGTCGTGGTTGCTGTCGTAGTAGTGCGTCCCGCTTTTGGGCGTGCCCCCGACGTTGATCCTGGTGGGGTCGGCGATCGAGGCGTTCGGCTCGTGGCGGTCCTCGTAATAGGGGACCCCGTGGGCCTTGGCGATGTTGACGAGCGTGGCTTTGTTCCCCGCCGCGCCGTAGGCGGGGGTGACGTCGTTCTCGAAATAGCCGTCCCAGAAATCCTCGAGCAAGACGTCGACGACCCCGCCGGAGGGGAGGTACCGGTGGAACACGTCCCACAGTGCCTCGATGGGCGTGTCGATGGCGCCGCGGTTGACGCCGATCCCCGACTGTTGGAAGTCCCAGATCAGGGCGGAGCAGGCGAGCTCGTTCTCGGGGCCGCTGACGGGCAGACCGGGGGCGCCGGTGACGGCGGGCGTCTCGATCTCGAAGATGAGCGCTCCGTCCACATCGGTGTCCACGTACACGACGGTGCCGCGCACGGCGGAGCTGAAGTAGTTGGCCCATCCTTCGGAGAAGGCGAGCCGGAGGTCGAGCACGTCGCCGAGGTAGTGCGGGCCGCCGGGCGAGTCGTCCTTCGAGTAGAGGTTGGCCGCGACGTGGCCGTATTCGTGGGTGATGACCGAATCGTCGAACCCGTCGTTGTCGGCGTCGGGGTCGCCGAGCAGGTAGATCGTGCGCTGGCCGCCGTCCACCGTGAAGTAGGTGCCGGGGCCGGACACGCCGTGTTCCCAGCGGACGACGAGGTCGAACGCGGCGGTGGTCGGCGGGGTGGCGAAGAAGTCGTTCCGGATAAAGTCGTGGGCGCGGATAAGCTGGTCGTAGATGTTGAACGCTCCGGCGATCTCGTCGCCGGTGATGTCGATGTAGATGCTGCCGACGTCGCCGCCGGAGAGGTCGAACTCGCGGCTCTGGTAGGTCTGGATCGCGCCGCCGCCCCCGGTCTGGTCGCGGACGGTCGCCGTCTGGCCCTCGTACGTGCCGGCCGCCTTGACCAGGGCGACGATGTCGTCGAAGTTGCCGATGTTGGGCGAGGTGAAGCGCCCGTTCGCGTCGGTCGTCGCCTGGCCGCGGACCGTCCCCGGGTCCGCGGCGCGGACGAAGTCCACGGTGACGTAGCGGGCGGGGAGCATGGGCGTCGAGGTGACGCTGCCGTCGACCTCGCTGAGCACCTTGTCGCGATAGCGGACGGTGCCCGACAGGCGGTTGGCGCGTGCGGGGCGCGGCGCGGAGGCGGCCAGCGCCAGGCAGGCGAGAGCGAACGTCCACTTGTGCGGAATGCGCCTCATTCGTTCTTCTCGTTCTTCTTATGTAGACGCAATCGTTCGCCGCGGGTTGTCTTCAGAATCCGCGGTTTTTCTCTCGCCGCCCGCTCGATCTTCGTCCCCGGAAGCGACACGGCAGTCACGGTCCCGATGTCCAGGCCCTCGCCGAGCAGCCGGGCCTTGATCACCAGTTTCGCCGGCCCCGGTGCCAGGTTGACCCGGATCCGCAGCACGCGCCCGCGGCCGTTCGGCGCGTCCCGCCAGCCGCCGGCGCCGGGGACCACGGCCACCCCGTCGGGCAGCTCGAACGAGACCGCGACGGCGGCGCCCTGGATGATCGACCGGGTGGTGATCTCGACGTCGGCGGTGCCCGCGGCACGGTCCGTCGCAACCGCCCGCGCCCGGAGGACGATCGGCGGCCTGGGCTTGGCGAACGCCGGCGCAGCCGCCAGGAGCAGGCCGAACGCGGCGAGCGCCCACGCTCCTCCCGTGCTCCCGCGCCTCCGTGCTGCGGTGCTCGCCTGCCTCACTTCTCTTCGAGCTCCTTCAGATCAATGGTGTGATTCTCGCGTGCGCGAAGGTCGCCGCTGCCGAGAATGCGGCGGGTCTCGGAGCCTCGCACCTCCTCGATGCCGATGCCCTCGGGCAGTTCGCCGGGGCGGAGGCGGCGGTTCCGGATGGCGCTGAGCTTCCGGGCCTGCTCCCGCTCTTCCTCCTCGGTGAGGTACTTGTAGCCGCGGGAGTCGAGGATGCGGGCGCTGACGATGATGATGAGGTGCTTGCGGACGTCGCGGACGGATTTGCGCTTGAAGGCCCAGCCGAGGAACGGGACATCGCCGAGGATGGGGACTTTCGACTCGACCTCTTTCTTGCTGGAGTTGACCATGCCGCCCAGCACGACGTGATAGCCGTCGCGGACGGTCACCTTGACCCAGATGCGCCGGTCGACGACGACGGGGCGTTCGAGGGTGACGGACTCAGCCTGCTGGAGCCCCTCGGGGAGGACGACGGGCTGGGTGATGGAGTCGAGGCTCTTGCGGCGGAAGATGGGCTCGATGAGCAGGGTGATGTCGCGGCTGTCGCGGCCGATGCTGGGGGTGACGGTGAGGGAGAAGCCGGTGGAGGCGTCGCGCCGGAATTCGGGGACCACAATCGGCTCGCTGGTCTCGACCCCCTCGGCGCCGGTCAGGTCGGTCCGGTCGATCCGGTAGTCGTCCACGTACCACAGGTCCTTGCTTTCGATGAACTTGGCGGGCGAGTTCGACGTGGCGGTGACCGACGGCGCGTTGATGACCCGGCCCTTGAACTTGGCCCGGAGCGTTCTCATGGTGGCCTGGAACTGGGGGTTGGTGAGGATGCCGGTCAGGCCGAACGTGAAGCCGTCGGCGCTGCTCACCGTGTCGGCGGCTTCGGTCGCCACGCGCGGGTCGAACGTGGTGCCGGTCCCGGCGTCGACGACGAGCTGGTCGGCGCCGCCCTTCTTGGTGAGGGCGTAGTTGCCGGTGAGATTCCAGTCGATGCCCAGGTCGTCGAAATCCTCGGCGTTGATCTCGATGAACCGGGTGGTGACCTTGACCTGGACGGGGTTTTCGTCGAGCACCTTGATCATCTCGGCGACCTTGTCGCAGACGGCGGCGGTGCTGCGGAGGAAGAGGACGTTTCGCTTGCGGTCGAGGTAGTATCGGCTGCCGGCGGGCCAGTCGATGAGCCCGAACTCGATCTCTTCGAGCAGCCGCTCGATGTCGGAGGTTCCGCTCGGCTTGGCGCCGCCAACGCCGCCCTGCTGCTGCTGCTGTTGCTGTTGCTGCTGGCCGCCCCCTCCCTGCTGAGCCTTCGGGGTGACGTCCTGCAGTGCGTCGGTCAGGCCCTTGCTCAGGCGAATGATGCGGAGCTCGAGCATGGGCTGGTCGGGCGTGGTGACGTAGATGGCGCTCTGGGTCTTGGTGTAGGCGACGTTCGTGCTGCGGGTAATGAAGTCGAGCACCTCGCGGACGGACGTGTTCTGCACGTTGATGGTGACGGTCTTGTCCTGGACGGCGGCGGGGTCGACGATGAGGTTCATCCCCACGGCCCGGGTCAGCAGGTCGAGCACGTAGGAGAGGGGCGCGTCGATGAGGTCCATGCTCACCTTTTCGTTCAGCTTCTTCTCGAGGGCGATCTCCTCGGGGGAGAGGACCTTGGCGTCCGGCTTGAGCTCGGGCCGCTCGAGCTTGACGTCGGGCACGTCGGGCGAGGCGAGCCGCTCCGTCTCGGCGAGCATCTCGAACGTGGCCAGCTCGCCGTCGGCCGCGGCGTCGCGCACCTTCTCGCTGGTCAGCTCCATGCGGGCGTCCCGGTAGAGCTGTCGGACGCGGGCGTCGTGTGGCGCATAGCGGCGGACGCGCCGGCACGCCGCGATGCATTCGAGCCATCGCCCCTCGTTGAACAGGCTCCTGGCCAGCTTGTACTCGCGCTCGAGTTTCTTCGCCAGGAACTTGTTGAGTTCGCGGCCGCCGGCCTTCGCCTCGGGGTGTTTCGCCTGCCAGGCCTCGATCCGTGCGGCGAGCAGGCGCGCCCGGTTGAACGACTCGCCGTCGCCCGGCTCGATCCGGGCCAGCAGTTCCCGCGCCGCGTCATACTCGCCGCGGTAGGCCAGTGCCTCCGCCCGGTCGTAGACGCGCTCCGGATCGATCTCGACGGGGCGTTCCGTGCCGGCGGCCTCGGCCATCCCGTCGGCGACCGAGCGGGTGGTCTCGTCGGGGACGCCCGCGGCCGGCTCGCTCTTGCCCATCAGCTCGGCCTCGGCCCGGCGCTCGTCCTCTTCGGCCGCCCGCCGGTAGATGTCGAGGGCCGACTGCCGGAGCGCTCCCTCGACGGCCTCGAGCAGCTCCGCCGCGCGGGCGTTCTCCGGGTCCGTGTTCAGGGCGTGGACCAGCGCGTTCCGGGCCTCCTGGTAGCGCCCCTCTCGGTACAGCTCTCGACCGCGCGCCACGAGACTCGCGGCGGCGTCGCCCTCGTCGGCGGCGAGCGCCGGGAGCGGGCAGGCGGCCAACCACACGAACCACAAGACGAGTACGATGAACAGACGGCACGTCCTTGTGCTCATGACCTTCCCCTGAAAGACCGGATGACGACGGACCGGGTCATTGCGCTTCTCGCCACCAGCCCGACTGGCTTCGCCGGACGGCGCGCTTGTCGCCGAGCAGATCGAGTACGATACTATCGTTCTGCAGCCTGCCCTTGACGTGCCAGTAGCAGCGGATCACAGGCACGTTGATGTTGTACCCGCGCAGGCCCTTTTCCTTCCAACCCTTCTGCGACAGGTTCTTGACCTCGTTCCAGGAGAGCACCCCGTTCCTATCGGCGTCGGCGCGCTCGACGAACTCCGACCAGCTCGGCGGGCTCCCGCCCCAGGACCACTCACTTTCGGTCGGGCTGGACGCGACGGGCGTCCCGCTGCTGGTCCCGGGGGTAATGGGCGGGCTGGGCGGATCCCCGTAGATCCAGTCGCAGGGCTCGCCGCTGAACTCGAAGATGTAGCTGCAGTTGATCCCGCCGTCGGACTCGTTCTTGGGCCCGGTGCCGTCGAGGTATTTCACGCCGCTCCCGGTCACCCTGAACGGATGCTCGTCGATGTCGGCCATTTCGAACTGCGCGATCTTCTGGTCGCTCGTGTACTTCATGGTGTCGGGCCGGCCGCCCTCGGCGCCCCTGGTGTGGTCGGACGGACAGTGCAGCACGTCGGGCACCAGCAGCGGGTCGGTCTTCTTCCCGTACGTGAGCAGCATGGTCAGCCAGGGCGGGAACCCCCGGCTCTCGCCGGACCCGCCCTGCGAGGCATAGATGAACAGCGCCTCGCCGGCCTGCTGCAGGTTGCTCAGGCAGTTCGTGGCGAGGGCCTCGCGCCGCGCCTCCGAGATGGCCGGGAAGATGAAGCTGGCGAGAATGCAGATGATGGCGATGACCACGAGCATCTCGACGAGGGTGAAGCCGCCGCGACGCCGTCGACCATGTCGTATCGACTCCCTGGCAGACATCGGTCCTTCCTCCATGTACGGGGGTCCTGCTCCGTCGGCTGGCCGGGACTCGAGCTTACCGGGCCGGACACACGAGACACCGGCCCTCCCCCAAAAAGAGCCGGCCTCCCGTCGTTCGCTTAGCCACCATTATAACGGAAATGCCCGGCATGCCGGGAACGAAATTCCCGGAAAATTCCCGGGGCCGTGCCCGCGGGGCGCGGGGGCCGGCTCAATCGACGAACTTGTATCCGACGCCGTGCGCGGTCAGCAGGTGCTGGGGGGCGTGCGGGTCGTCCTCGATCTTCTGCCGGAGCCGGACCACGTGGTTGTCGATGGTCCGCGTGTCGGGCGGGTATTCGTATCCCCACACCTCCGTGAGCACCGCCTCGCGGCTGACCGCCTCGCCCCGCCGCATGACGAGCAGCCGAAGCAGCTCGGACTCGCAGGAGGAGAGCCGCGTCGTCTCGCCGCCCCGGGTCACCGTCTGGTGGTCGAAGTCGACGGTCACGTCTCCGAACGAGAACTCCCGGATCTTCTCCTTGCCCCCCGCGTATCGCCGGCCCACGGCGCTGATCCGGGCGAGCAGCTCACGCGTGCCGAACGGCTTCGTCACGTAGTCGTCGGCCCCCGCCTCCAGCCCGCGGACCTTCTCCGCCTCCGTGTCCTTCGCCGTCAGCATGATGACCGGGGTCTTGACCCCGCGCCGGCGAAGCTCCTCGCACACGGCGACCCCGTCCATCCCCGGCATCATCACGTCCAGCACGACGAAGTCCGGAGCCTCTTCCATCGCCTTCTGAAGCCCGTCCTTCCCGTTCAGCGCCGTGACCACGTCGTAGCCCTCTCCGGCGAGCGTGTGCTCCAGGCCCGCCACCACGTCCGGCTCGTCGTCGCAGATCAGGATCTTCTCAGCCATCGTTCCACCCGTGTCTGGCCTGTTCGGTTCTCTCCAACAAGGCGGCCGCCCGGGCGATGTGGTCCGGGGTCGTGCCGCAGCAGCCGCCGACGATCGTCGCACCGGCCGCCGCCAGCGCCGGCGCCTTCGCCGCCCACGTCTCCGCGTCCTCGTCGAACACCGTCTCCCCGCCGACCAGCTTCGGCTGGCCGGCGTTCGGCTTGGCGAGCACCGGGCCGTCGGTCACCGCGCGGACCTCCTCGATCACCCCGACCATCTGCCCGGCGCCCAGGCCGCAGTTCGAGCCGACCACGTCGGCCCCCGCCGCCACCACCGCCTCCGTCGCCTGCTCCACCGTCTCGCCCATCATCGTGCGGTAGCCCCGCTTCCCCGCCGAATAGGTCAGCGTGGCCAGGACCGGCAGGCCGCACGTCCGCTTCGCCGCGCGGACCGCTGCCGCCGCCTCCGCCGAGCTCGCCATCGTCTCGACCAGCACCCCGTGCACGCCCGCCGCGGCCAGCAGCTCGATCTGCCGGGCGAACACCGACTCGAACTCCTCGATCCCGTGCGTCCCGTACGGCTCCGGCAGCTCGCCCGTCGGCCCGACGTCGCCCAACACGAACCCGCCGTCGCCGGCCGCCGCCAGCGCGTTCGCCGCCGCCGCCCGGCACAGGCGCTCCTGGTCGGCCGCGTGCCCGGCCCGCGCCAGCTTCCACTCGCTGCCCCCGAACGTGTTCGTCAGCACCAGCCGGGCGCCCGCCGCCACGTAGCGCCGATGGATCCCCTGCACCGCGTCCGGCCGCTCCACGTTCCAGAGCTCCGGACACTCGCCCACCAGCCCCAGCGCCTGGAGCTGGGTGCCCATGGCGCCGTCGGCGATCAGGAACTCGGTCAGCACCTCGCGAAGCCCGGCCAGCGTCCGGCCCTCCTCTCTCGCGGCACGTCGTGTCCGTTCGTCAAGTTCTGCCTCGCCGCCTCCTAGTATACGCCGCCGGCGCTGAGCCCGTCAAGCACTGCTGCGAGGAGCCATTTGCGGTGATTGCAAGTCGTTGTGGGGGCGCGGGGCATGGATGAGTTGAAAAACTTCTTACCCCAGTTTTGGTTTTGGACCGAGATTACTGGAGTTACGTCGATCGGGACGGAAAAAGTCGGAAATCGACCCCGGGAAAATGCGCCAGAAATGGCGGCTCCTGTATCATAGAGATAGCCGCGTCAATCGATGGAGACCCGGCTCATGGAGGAGGTCACCGTGAATGCGTCCCCGGCCCGAAGGGGCCGGCGGTAGTCCAGCTCCATTCGGGTCACCACCATGTTCAGGCCCCGTCCGGCCATCTCCACGAAGTCCACTCCCAGG
>JAWODX010000029.1:0-5906 GCA_046483085.1 Planctomycetota bacterium | reverse complement strand
CACTACAACGCTAGACTGTCAGGAGCGGAAAGGCATAAGGCCTTGACAGAACAGACGCTATGCATCTCGCGTTGGGCTTTGCCGGTGGCAGACAAGAATGTCTGCCCCACCAATGCGATGGGCCGGTGGGGCAGGCATTCCTGCCTGCCCAGCACATTCCGCGGGGTTTCCAGAACGCAGGCAGCGAGGAGAAGTAGCGTTGTAGTGTTAGCTCCCTTGGCGGGACCTCGCTTCGAGTTCGACGCGGGTGAGCGTCTTCTGGCGGCGACGCTGCGCGATCAGCCGCCAGGACTTGTGGTAGGAGCACAGTTCGCACTGCTCTTCGTCCCGGTCCCTGGCGCCCACGTCACTCCTCGGCCGGCCACCAGCGCTCGGTGACGGTGTTCTCTCCGTCAGGCGCGGCAATCGCGCCAAGTCGCACCTCCGACACGCGGGTCAGCGCGCGACCTTCGCCTGCTTCCGGGCGACCTTGATCAGCGAGCGCAGCGCGTCGTTCACGGACTGATCGTCCGCGAAGACCTCGGCCACGTCTGGCTCGAGCAGAACAAGGTTGGTACCGGCACGGAAACGTTCGGCGTATCTCCCGCGCACGCCGTCCTTCATGCTGGAGAAGTCGTACTCCGGCTGCAGGTCATCGGCCAGCGTCTTGTCATTGTCCTTCTTCATAATACTGTCGCTCAGTTCGAGTTGCCTTGCGGGCGCTGATCAGGCGAATGCCCCGCCACGATCGGTGTGAGACACGACCAGGGTTCTCTCCCGGGCGGACGCACCGATCGTAAGATAGCGGAGTTCATCATTCGAGTGACCCGGATCTGGAAATGTCCAGGACAGCGGATCACCGAGCACGGTGGCCGCCTCGTGGAAAGAGACGCGGTGCTTCCGCAGGTTTGCCCGTTCCTTTGCGGGGTCCCATTCGAACTCAATGTCCATGTCTGAGCGTAACGCAAATCGCCCCGCTTTTCAACCGCGCACCGCCTGCACGGGCGCAAGCCATCCGGCGGCACGGCAGGAGTCGGCCACGATGGCCAATAACGGGGGCCTGACCACTGGGCCCTCAACCCTCGGCCGGCCACCAGCGCTCGGTGACGATCTTCTCCTCGGTGAAGAACTTGACGATCGACTTGCCCTGGGCCTTGATGTCGGCGAACTGGGAATCTTTCATCCCGCCGAACGGGAGGTAGGCGACGGGGGCGGGGATGCCGATGTTGATCCCGATCATCCCGCACAGCGTCTCGATCTTGAACTTCCGCGCCGCGTAGCCGTCCTGGGTGTAGATCGACCCGCCGTTCCCGAACCGGTGATTGTTGACGATTTCGATCGCCTCGTCGAGGTCGTTCGCCTTGAGGATGACGACGACGGGGCCGAAGATCTCGGTGTCGTGGACGACCATGCCCGGCTCGACGTCGGTGAAGACGGTGGGGCCGATGAAGTGGCCGCCCTCGGAGCCCTCGACCTCGAGCCCCCGGCCGTCCAGGGCCAGGGTGGCGCCTTCCTCGACCCCCTTCTCGATCAGCCCGTGGATCCGCTGGAGCGAGGCCTCGGAGATCACCGGGCCCATCACCATCGACTCGTCGGCGACCTTCGGGTCGAGCGGGTCGGCCACGATGATGTTCTTCGAGTCCTCGACGAACTGCTCGCAGAGCTTCGTATACATCTCGTCCCCGACGCCGACGATGGCGCTCGACGCCATGCAGCGCTGGCCGGCGCAGCCGTAGCACGAGGTGGTCATGTTGCGGATCACGTGATGCAGGTTCGCGTCGGGCATGGCGACCAGGTGGTTCTTCGCGCTGCCCATGGCCTGGCAGCGCTTGCCCAGCTCGGAGCAGCGGACGTCGACGCCCTGGACGGTCTCGCTCTTTCCGACGATGGAGATCCCGGCGACGTCGGGATGGTCGACAAGCGCCACGCCCGCCTCCTTCGCCCCGTTCACCAGGTTGATGACGCCCGGCGGGAACCCGGCCTCCTCGATCCACCGGAAGGCGAGCTCCATCGTCATGGGGACCAGCTCGCTGGGCTTGGCCACGAACGTGTTCCCCGTCGCCAGGGCGTAGGGCAGGAACCAGAACGGGAGCATGGCGGGGAAGTTGAACGGGGTAATCAGGCCGAACACCCCGATGGGCAGGCGCATCACCTCGCCGTCGATCCCGTGCGACGCGCCGATCACCTTGTCGCCCTGGCTCATTACCGGCATGCCGGCCGCGACCTCGGTGTTCTCGATCAGGCGCTTGATCTCGGCCCGGGCGTCGGGCAGCGACTTGCCCATCTCGGCGACGAGCACGCGCGAGACCTCCTCCTCGCGCTCGCGGAAGATGGCCGCCAGCCGCAGCAGCGGGATGCAGCGGCGATAGACCGGGGTGTGCGACCACTCGGGGTAGGCGGCGGCCGCCGCCTGGACCGCCTCGTTCACGCCGGCTTCCGTCGAGAGCGGCACCTGCGCCAGCGTCTCGCCCGTGGTTGGGTTCTCCACCGGCAGATAGCCGCTGCAGTCCGGGTCCACCCATTCGCCGTTCACGTAGTTCTTCAGCTTCCGCGCCTCAGCCATGGTCAGTGTCCTTTCGCTCACCAGGATCCCCGGCAGTCACAGTCCATTTCTCATAGGAGTCGGAACGACCCGCCGCCGGACACGCCGCGGGCTCCCGCTAACCATACCGAATCGCCAGGAACATGCAAGCCCTTTGTGCGGGTACGGGCTCTGCTCGGGCCTTGCGCCGGCGGGCCGTCCGCGCGATACTCTCGCCCGGCGGGCCGGGGCGCCGGGCGCACAAGGTGAGGCGCCGACAAGTACACGACGGGAGGACACATGCCGCAGGCGAAGAGGGACTCGGAACGGACCGTCCTGGTCACCGGGGGCGCGGGATACGTCGGGTCGATCCTGCTCCGCCGTCTCCTGGGGGCCGGGTATCGCGTTGTCTGCGTGGACGTACTCACGCACGGTGGTCGGTCGCTGGTCGGCGTCTGGGACCACCCACGGTTCCGTTTCGCAAAGATCGACATCACTGACCACGAGGCAGTCGACGAGGTCGTCGACGAGTATGATCCGTTCGGCATCGTCCATCTGGCCGCGATCGTGGGGGATCCGGCCTGCAAGCGCGAGCCGGAGCGGGCGGTGAGGGTCAACCGGGACGCCTCCGTCCATCTGCTCGAGAAGGCGATAAGCGCGGGCGTCAGGCGGTTCGTCTTCGCGTCCACCTGTAGCAACTACGGCAAGATGGAGGATTCGGCCGGCTACGTGGACGAGACGTCGCCGCTGGCCCCGGTGTCGCTGTACGCGGAACTGAAGGTCGAGTTCGAAAAGAGGCTCCTGGAGGGGGTCGAGCGGCGGGAGGGATTCAGCCCCACGGCGCTGCGTTTCGCGACCGTGTACGGGATGTCGCACCGAACGCGGTTCGATCTCACGGTGAACGAGTTCACCAAGGAGCTCGTGCTGGGCCGGGAGCTGGTGGTCTACGGCCAGCAGTTCTGGCGCCCATACTGTCACGTGCGCGATCTGTCGACCGCGATACGGGCGGTGCTCGAGGCGCCGGAGAAGCAGGTGGCCTACGACGTGTTCAACGTGGGCCAGACGGAGGAGAACTACACGAAACGGATGCTCGTCGACGAACTGCTGGAGCAGATCCCCGACGGGCGGATCCGATACGTGCACAAGGAGGAGGACCCGCGGGATTACCGGGTGCGGTTCGGCAAGATCCGCGACCGGCTCGGGTTCCGAATCTCGAGGACGGTCCCCCAGGGCATCCGGGACATCCGGACCGGCATCCGGCTGGGGATCATCGCGGACCCCGACGACCCTCGGCATTACAACATCCCGGTCGAGCCCCCCGATGGCTGACCGGGGGCCGTCCGGCAACGCACAGGAGCGCGGGACAGACGGAAGGAGAACAGGCAATGGCCAAGGCGAAGAAGCTCTCCCAGTCGGCCGACGTGGTGTCGAGCGCGGTCACGTTCGGCGTGTGCGCGACCTGCGATCCGCGGATCGGAGAGGAGGACCGCGAGCGGGCCCGGAACATCGCCGAGATGACCGCGAGCGTGATCGCCGATGGCGTCACGATGCCCGACGGCTCACCCGTCGACGTCGTCTGGACGCCGATGCTCGTGGACGGCGAGCCGCAGGCGGACGCCGTCGCGACGCAGTTCCGGGACGCGAACGTCGACGCGGTCGTCTGCGCCCCCGACACGTGGGCGTTCCCCCAGCTCACCCTCATCTCGCTCCTGTCGCACCTGCCCGACGACCTGCCGGTGAACATCACCTGCGGGAACGCGGGGCCGAAGCCCGGCGTCGTCTACGCCCACGCGGCGAACGGCGCGCTCGCCCAGTCCGGCCGGCTCGTCACCCTCAACGTCGGCACCTGGCCGGACACCGGGATGAAGCCGAGGATGACCGACGCGACGGCCGAGGCGCTGTGCGACTGGTGCTACGCCGCCCTGACCTGCGCCGGGCTCAAGGGCCGACGGGTCGTCGTCTTCGGGCACGACTCGATGGGCATGGAGACGGCCCTCGCACACGTCATCCCCACGCGGAACGCATTCGGGCTCGAGATCACGCGGCTCGACATGAAACTGCTGTCGGACATGGTGAAGAAGCGCGCCTACAACCGGGAAGAGCTGGCCAAGCTGCGGCGGTGGGTGGACCGGCACGTGGGCGACCGGCTCGAGCTGCCCGACGCCGCGGCCGGCGATCGGTTCGACCAGGGGCTCGCCACGTACCTCGTCATGCGCGACCTGATGGCCGAGCTGAACGCGGTCGGCGGCGGGTTCATGAACCAGCTCGAATGGGGGAGCGACACGCGCGGCCTGCCGCTGCCCATCGCCGACTGCGCCGAGTCGCTGTTCAACTCGACGTTCGATCACACGGGCAAGAAGCCGCCGCTCCCCTTCGCTACCGAGGCGGACGTCCAGGGGCTGCTCACCATGCTCTTTACCTCGTGGCTGGCCGGTGGCGCCCCGCCGCTCTTCATGGACTTCCGAAAGGTCTGGGAGCCGTGGGAGATCCGCGACCTGGCCCAGGAGAAGGGCGTGCGGTTCGGCAAGAAGAGCACCTGGGCCGAGCGGGGGTTCGTGGACGGCGACAACTCGGGCTCGGCGAGCTTCGACTGGGCCGGGCGGCCGGGCGAGAATATGAGCGACGTGATGAAACGCGTCTCAATGCCCCCGGCCGACCCGTTCTACTTCCCCGGCGGCGGCAACAGCGTGTCGTTCATCACCCCCGGCGGGATCGACGGCATCGCCGCCCGCCTCGCGTACAGCCAACTCTCCGGGATGTTCAGCCTGGTCTGGGACGAGGCGAGCACGGTCGGTCTGCCCGACGAGCTCGCGCGGGCCGTCGCCGACACGAGCACCCCCACCTGGCCGCACACCTGGGTCGTGCCGAAATACGCCTCGATGCCCGAGTACAAGCAGTACGCACCGGCGAACCACTTCCACATGGTCTGGGGCCTGCCCGTCCGGCGGCTCCAGTACTGGATGGACCTGGCGAACGTGCTCTCGGTCACGCCGTGGGACGCCCGGCCCGACTTCATCGAGGGGACCGACCGGCCGCTCCCGCTGCTCTACCTCCTCAACGGCGGCGAGACCGCGACCAAGCTGGCGCGGAAGAAGCGGTAGCGGCGTATTTCGGCGCACAGTGGGCGAGGGCTCACCACGACGACACGACGGCACGACGCTGCAATCACAGAGGGCAAGGGCTCACCACGACGACACGACGACACGACGCTGCAATCACAGTGGGCAAGGGGCCCACCACGACGACACGACGCTGTAATCAGGGTGGGCAGGGGCTCACCACGACGGCACGACGCCACGACGCTGCAATCACAGTGGGCAGGGGCTCACCACGAGGACACGACGCTGTAATCAGGGTGGGCAGGGGCTCACCACGACGGCACGACGCCACGACGCTGCAATAGAGA
>JAWODX010000015.1:0-3244 GCA_046483085.1 Planctomycetota bacterium | reverse complement strand
TAGCGGGCGAGGTTCGTGCGCCCGAAGATCGCGACGACCGGCACGTGCTGCGCTGCGGCCACGTGGGTCATCGCCGTGTCGTTCGTGACGACGAGCCGGCAGCGGCCGACCAGGGCGGCGAGCTCGGGCAGCGGCGGCGCGACGGCGCGGACGGCCCGGTCCGGCGCGGCCCGGGCGACCCGGTCGACGAGCTCTGCCTCGCGTGTGCCTCCCGTGACGAGGAACCGGCGACGGGGGCTCGCCTCGGCCAGGTCGGCGACGAGCCGCGCGAAACGGTCGGCCGGCCAGCGGCGCGTGGGCAGGAACGCGCCGGGATGGACGCCGATGCATTCACCGTGGTCGTCAAGGCCGGACTCGCGCAGCCGCCGTCGGGCTCGCGCGCGGGCCGCGTCCGACACGCCGATGCGAGGCTCGGGTTCTTCGACGGCGATGTCGAGCGAGGCGAGGACCCGCAGCTTTCGGCTGATCTCGTGCTCGTCGTCGAACAGGGATTCGGCCATGGCGTCGTCGAAGAAGGTGCCGCGCCCGTCGGTGTTCCGGCCGATCGACCGGCGGGCGCCGATGAGGGCGACGAGCGCCCGGCGCCGGCGCGCGGCCGCATCGGTCTCGATCGAGCTCAGGTCGATGAGCAGGTCCGGTCGACGGGCCCGTGCGGCGAGGACCAGCCGCGCGGCGTCGAGGAGCCGGCCGAGCTTCCGGGCCAGGCGGAGGGTGGGGAGTTCGATCCCGAGGTCGAGGGACTCGAGGACGGGGGCCGCCCTGGGGGTGGCAATGGCGGCGATGCGGGCGCCGGGGAACCGCTCGCGGAGTGCGTCGAGGGCGGGGCTCGCCAGGATGGCGTCGCCGATCCCGCCGGCTTCGAGGACGAGGATGCGTTGGGGTTCGCCGGTCATGCGTGGCTAGTTCTCCGCCTCCATCGCCGCGGTGAGTGCGGCGAGCACATTGTCCGAGAACCGGTCCGGCGAGAACGCCGCGGCCCGCCGCCGCCCCTTCTCGCACAGCTCCCCGCGTGTGCCCGCGTCGGTGAGCACGTGGGCGAGCGCCTCGCTGCAGCTCGGGGGGTCGTCGGGGTCGACCAGGAGCGCGGCGCCGCCGGTGACCTCGGGCAGGGCGGCCCGATTGGACGACACGACGGGCGCCCCGCAGGCCATTGCTTCGAGGGCGGGCAGGCCGAAGCCCTCCCAGTAGGAGAGGGTGACGAAGGCCCGGGCGCCGGCGTAGAGGGCGGGCAGGTGCTCGTCGCGGACGTGCCCGGTGGCGAGCACGCGGTTCTCCAGGCCGAGGCGATGCGCCTTGCGCAGCAGGTCCGGCGTCCACCGATCCTTCCGGCCGACCAGGACGAGCGAGCACCGATCGCGCAGGTCGTCGTCGAGCCCGGCGTAGGCGTCGATGAGGCCGCCCACGTTCTTGTGCGGCCCGAAGTTGCCCACGTAGAGCACGTATTCGCCGTCGATGCCGTACGCCGTCTTCGCCTCCGCGATCCGGTCCGGGTCGTCGACGGGGCGGAAATCGGCGCCGACGCAGTTGCCGACGATGCGGATCTTCGTTCTGGGCACGTCGAGCAGTGCGACGATGTCGCGGCAGGAGTACTCGGAGACGGTGAGGACGGCGGCGGCCCGCCTGGCCGAATACGTGGCGAAGGTCCGGAACGCGCGGCAGTAGACCTTGCTTCGGCCGGAGAGTTCGGGGGGCATGCGCAGGAACATGAGGTCGTGGATGGTGATGGCGACGGGGCAGGAGCGGACGCCGGGGGCCTTGAAGTAGGGGGAGAGGAAGACGTCGAGCCGGTCGCGCCGCGCGAGCCGCGGCAGGGTGACGCGGTCCCACCACCAGACGGCGGCTTCGGGAGCCCGGCGGTGCCGGGCGCGGACCGGCCGGCCCCAGCCGGCGGGGAGGTCGAACACGGTGTGCTGGTTCCCATAGAGAAAGAGGTCGGGAGCGCTCTGGGGGAGGGTCAGCGATCGGAGGAGGTTGCCCACGAACCGGCCGATCCCGTTCAAGGAGCCGGCGATCAGATCCCTGCAATCGATCCCAAGCTTCATCATCCGATTATAACAAACCGCATCGTCGGCCCGCAACGGAGGCGACGGCCCTTGATCCAGCGATAGGGATTGGCGGGATGGAGGGAAAATAGCCTCGTTGGTGCTGAGCGGTTGAAATGGCGGCAGAAAAATCAGTCAAACAGCCGCACCAACGACGTGAATGAATGATAGACGAAAACGTCCTGCATGTCATGGACTACTGTAACGACGAGGGGATCATCTACACGATCGGGGCGGACCGGGATCCGGCCGTGAACGCCCTGTATGAGTCGCTTCCGGATAATGCGTGGGAGCCGATGCCCGTCGAGGAGGGGGAGCGTCCCCGCGAGGTGGCGGAGACGGTCCACAGCCTCGAGGAGGGGAACCACTCCTTCCGGCTGGTGTTCGTGCGGGCCATCCCCCGGCAGGGCGAGTTGTTCGACACGGGCCGGATCCGCCGTCGTCCGGTGGCGAGCAACCCCCAGGGCGACGCGATCAGCCAGATGGCGCCGAGGATGACGGACGCCGTCCCCAGCGCCGTGATCCCGGCCGTCGATTTCCGTTCCGTCTCAGCCATCGGTCACCTTGCCTCGTCGGGCGAGTATATCGCCCGTCCCCCATCCCGGCAAGCCGAAAATGCGGACCGGCCTCGTCGGGGTGCGTCAAGATATTATGCTTGCGGCAAAGGTGACGATCCGCTCGTCCGGGGACACGATCCGGAGCCGCTTCGCGGTCCGGTCATGTCCCCGGCTCGCTCCTGCATTGCCCCCACTCGCGCGGATCTGCCGATTGCGCCGGCGGCGGCGGAGCAGCAGGACACGTACCGGAAGCCGCTTCCGCGAGAGCGGAAGTGGGTCGGTACGTGTCCCCTGATGCCGCATAACCGGAATCCGTTGATGCACCCCCTCGTCGCCGCGTGCGCGGCCCGGATCGGTCGGGCGGTTGCAGCGCCGCGGCGGGCGCGCTAGGCTCTGTCTGACAACCGGGCAGACAGGAATGTCCGCCCCACCGAATGAGGTATTGGGCCGGTGGGGCAGGCATTCTTGCCTGCCAGAGGATGCCGGGCAGCCAGCCAATGAGTTGTCAGACAAAGCCTAGTTTACGGGTTGCGATGAGCGAGCTGATGAGTGTGGAGCCGGGGCGGGCACGGGCGGAACTGGAGGCGGTGTACGAGGAGTATAACCGGCGCGAGTGCGTGCACCCGGATCCGCTCGAACTCGTGA
>JAWODX010000531.1:0-3595 GCA_046483085.1 Planctomycetota bacterium | reverse complement strand
AGCGCCCACGGAAGAAATCGAGCAAGAGCACGAGCAGGAGGAAGAGACTATCTCAATAGTCGGTGGGGCAGGCATTCTTGCCTGCCAGATGGCGGACAGGAATGTCCGCCCCACCTTTTGAGATAATTTCTCAGTGGGGAATTGCGATGCGGCGAGCCGTCCTGATGGCGGCGCTGAGCATAGGCCTCGGGGCGCCCGGCGCGCTCGGACAGGAGCGCCCGCCGATCCAGGTCCGGTCGATCTCGATGATCTCGCTGGGGCTGCGCGGCTTCGACAAGAAGGGCCGCCGAACGCCCCGGCAGCCGATCCGCGTCATCCCGTATGAGGGTACGTTCAAGCTCACCATGCAGGTTGCCTACATCCCGAAGGGGAAGAAGTACCAGTGGATGGCGTGGTTCGGGAACGTCGTCGAGAAGGGCTTCACCGAGATCGATGACGCGAAGCGGTACCGCTCGCGAAAGAACCCGCCGAAGACGACGCCGGTCTCCAAGATCGTCGGGTTCACCGACCGCTTCCGCGGGCCGCCGGTGAAGGCCGTCCCCAGGGCGGGCAAGACAGTCGCGCCGACCGCCGGCAAGGCCGGCTGCGCCTACTCGTTCCATCCCGATCCGCGCGGGCACAATTCCGGCAAGTATCCGCTCTGGCTCCGGCCGGTCAAGCCGGGCGAGAATATCCTCTACGGCACCGTCCACCAGCGGTTCGTCTACCACCTCATGTTCCGGCTCGAGGAGCGGCACTTCGCGCGGTACGACCTCGACGAGCACGCGGGCGGCGTCGACAGGATGATCCTGCCCTACACGATCGCGCTCGTCGAGGCGGACGGGAAGCGGAAGGTACTGCGGCGGGTGTACCGGGGCGAGGTCATCGTCAACGCGCTCCCGGTCGAGAAGCTGCGCAAGGGCGCGGGGGTGACGGTCGAGAACATTCGAACGTGGCCGCGGCAGATCTGGCCGACGGACGTGCCGGGGATCGGCTGGGGCGAGCCGGCCGGCGGCCTGCAGCTCGGGCTGATGCCCCCCGGCCGCTGCGTGCGACCGGCACCGTCGTACCGGGTCGCCGATGAGACTCCTCTGCAGGTGCTTGTTCGGAACCTCTCGGACGAACCGATCGAGGTCCCGGCCCGGGCGGTCGCCGGGCGGTTCGGCGCGATCCTGCGCGACAAGGACGGCAAGCCGGTCCCGCTCGAAGAGCCGGAGGAACACGTCCCGCACGCGGAGCCCGTGGAGCTCGGCCCCGGCCGGACGCGGTCGTTCGACTTGGACCTCGCGGCTCGTTTCGGCGAGGATCCCCCGCCGCCGGGCATCTACAGCATTCGGCTCGACCTCGGCGAGCTTGCCGCCCGCACTATGGGCCTGCGGCTGGGGCCGGCCGCCGGCCGGCTCGTCTTGCGCATCGACGCCCGGAACCGGATCTGGTGGGAGGACGAGCAGCTCACCCCGGAACACGTCGCCGATACCGCCGGGATCTTCCGAGGGTCAGACCCGGACCCGGGCGCCCTGGTGCAAGCGGACCCGGCGGCGGAGTGGAAAACCGTGCAGGAGGTCGTCGAGGCCCTCGCCGAGGCCGGCATCTCCGACATCTCATTCGCCGTGCACGGTGGGAAGGACGAGGACTAGCAAATTGGCCGAGTTGCTACCGGTGGGGCAGACATTCTTGTCTGCCACGAAGCAAGTTCGGCCGTTTGCCCGACCGGGGCGCCTCATCTATGCCGGTGTGAACGATGGTCGGGCCAAACGCTCATCTGGTTGTGCCCATCCTTTGATTCCAGAGATGCCGCGGCAGCGGCTACGTCGCCCGAGCCGAGGGCGACGAGCGAGCGCACGAAGGTGAGGCCCCGCCCGGCTCGGCTCGCCGGGCGTACCGCAAGGCCCGCACTCCCTGCGTCGCACCTGTCACGGAGCACCAGGTTTTCAGCCCACGATTCCGAACACGTCGACGTGCCGGTCGGTCGCCATGGCCACGCCGAGCGATCCGAGGCCCGCGGCGGCGAGCTCCTGCCGGATCTCGTCCGGCGTGTACGACGAGAGCAGCGACCGGTAGTACTCCTCGCGCAGGAGCTGCGACTCATCCGCGGCGTAGGTGTCGACAATGCGGCGGGCCGCCTCCGGGCTCTCGGGCCGGGCCAGGTCGCGGAAGAAGACGAGCCCGCCCGGCGCCGCCAGCCGCCGCACCTCCGCCCACAGCGCGGCCGTGTCGTTGATGTGGTGCAGGATGCTGTTCGAGAACACGACCGCAAACCCGTGCCCGGGCAGGCCTGTGCTCTTCGCGTCGGCCACGACGAACCGGACCCGCGGCTTGCCGCCGTCGCTCCCGTCTGAGCCGAGCCGAGGGTCCTCCCGCGCGAGCTCGATCATGGCCTCCGACGCATCGACCGCCGTGATGTGCCAGCCGGGGCGCAGGGCGGCGACGCGGAACGGGATGTCGCCCGGCCCGGTGCCGAGGTCAACCGCGCGGGCATCGTCGGCGACGGCGTGCTCCGCCGCCAGCTCGACGAGCCGCTCGGCGAACGCCCCGTTCACCTCGCTGAAGTCCGCGCCGGCGTACGCGGCCGCCTCGGCCGCGTCCGCCATGTATTCCGGCTCCGGCTGGCGGGACATGTGATTCACGTTGGCTCCCTGGTTCGTCGGCCGGGGGACGCACTTCCAACACTGGCGGTCAGTCCTCCCGCCGGATCTGGCGGAGCGCCTCGCGGATCTTCTCGCGGACCCAGGGGTAGGTGTCGCGCTCGAGGCGCTTCTCAAGCAGGGGGACCGCCTTGCGGTCGCGGAACCAGCCGGCGACCTCGGCCGCCGCGGCGCGCCCCTCTTCGTCGCCCCGGTCAATGTACCTGCGGATCAGGTCCATGCTCTCCCGGTCGTCGAGCCGGCCGAGCGCGTAGATTGCACTCGCGCGCAGCGGCGTGTAGCCGGTCGGCAGGTGCTGGCGCATCAGCGGGAGGAGTGACCGGTCGCCGACGCGCGCGGCGCCCCGGAACGCGATCTCGAGGCCGTTGAATCGCCATCGGCTGGCCGGCGACTTGAACATCGTCCGCAGAGCCGGCTTGATCGCCGGGTCGTCGAACCGGCAGAAGCTCCGGAGCACGCCCCAGCGGAACGTCGCCCAGCCACGGACATTGGCCGCCGGCCGCTTGTACATCTCGCGCAGGACATCGGTCAGGAGCGGGAGCGCCTCGGTCGCCTGTTCGTCGGCGAGGAAGCAGGACATCTGTGACGCGGCGGCGTAGCGGGCCGCGCGCTCGACGAGCGGGTTCTTCGGGTCGGACCGCCACCGGATCGCCCGCTCATTTCCGCGAAGGATCTTGAGGAAGTCGGCGAGCGCCCGCTCGCGGTCCAGCCAGTACATCGTCTGGAGCGCCTGGAGCTTGCTGTGCTTCAGCGAGGTCATCGCGACGTGCCGGACGGCGCCGTACGCCCTTGGATCGCCGAGGACGCGGACATCGGCGAGCGCGCAGCGGAGCTCCGATTCGTCCGTCGACGTGCGGAGTATCCGGGCGTACTCGCCGATGTCCCGCAGCGGCGGGAGCGGCTCGGTTCCCAGCACGCGGTCCGGCCCGGGCAGTGGATCGTCCGCTTTCACCGGCGTCGGCGCCTCTTTG
>JAWODX010000441.1:0-3834 GCA_046483085.1 Planctomycetota bacterium | reverse complement strand
GCGCGTTCGGGGTCGGTACGTGCTCGATCATACTCCGAAGCAGCGGCGGCTCGCCGGTCGCCGGCGGGAGCAGGCGACCGAGGAGGTCCGCGACCACTACCGGATCCGGTCGGGAATCGAGTCGACCAACAGCGGGTTGAAACGCCGGACTCGGATCGGCCGCCTTCGGTGTCGGGGTGAACCGCGGGTTTTCTATCGGATCGTGATGAAAGTGTGCGGCTGGAACGTTCTCCGGGCGGCGGGTACGGAGCCGATGCGCCGCCGGGTGGCCGAACGGACGGCGCGGAGTCCTCTCGGCGGGATTTTGCGATCGTTGCGACGTGTTTTCGGCCGATCGAATCGCTTCAGACTTCCGTTGGGCTGGCGGGTGTCGGATCGGCGGGCGATTTGTGCCTTCACCGCCCCGCCGCCGCACCATCTCGCCGCATGAGCACCGGCTTCTGTCGGGGGCGTCTTGTTACAAGCTGGTCCGGCGAACGGGGGCAATTCCTTCTGGCTATCTCTGCAAGATAGGCACGGGCGGTCCACGGGCCAGCCGCTCGGGTATTGACCGGGCGGCGGGCGCTCGGTAGGATGCGACAGGACCGGGCGGAGTGAGGACTGATGTCGTCCATTCTTGATATCGACCTGGATTACTTCGGCATCGTCGACGACCCGGTGGGGCGGCTGGAGCGGCCCTGGCGTGGGCGGGCCGGCCGGTCGATCTGGTCGTGGAGCACCACCATCACGCATTGCGGGAGTGGCGGGCCACGGTCCGACGGGGGCGGCTTTCCCTTCCGACTTACATCCTGCACATCGATGAGCACCACGACATGATGGACGAACGAGGCCAGCCCAACATCGCGAACGTGATGGTGCGGGCGATGCGGCGTTGAGGCCACTGGACATGGTGTGGACCCAACGCTTCACTGTCGCTGGAAACCCTTGCGGTTTCCCTGAATGTCAGTAGGATCATCGCTATCAAGAGCGGCAATTCCGGTTCGGTTGCTGCAGGTGGGAGTGCATGGGCAAGCCAACCTTCTACGCGCGAAGCTCCTCATCGGACCAAGCCACGCCGACTTGGCAACCACTGCCAAACCATCTCGGAAATGCCGCCGATCTTGCCGGGTGCTTCGCCGGAGCATTCGGTTCCAGCGATTGGGGCCAACTCGCCGGGCTGTGGCACGACATCGGGAAGTACCGGGAAGCGTTTCAACGGAAGCTCCGGGGGGAGGCTCTGTCCGTCGAGCACTCCGGAGCCGGTGCAGTTCTCGCTCGTGAGCGCGACGAGAAGCTCGGGCTCTTTCTCGCTATCGCTATCGCAGGGCACCATAGCGGCCTCGCCAATGCTGTCTCTACGGAAGGCGGCCCCAAGCCACTGAAGCAGCGGCTGCGGGAGAATATTCCAGTCCTCGAGGCGATCCGCTCGGACCTGCCCAACGAAATCGTCGAAAGGCCGGTTCCCGATTTGCCCGACTTCCTGGCTGGCACACGGAAGAACCGTGCCGAAATACGGACGGCGCGTCGCCGCCGGGCGTTCTGGACACGATTCCTGTTTTCCGCACTTGTCGACGCAGATCGTCTGGACAGCGAAGCGTTCGCGAACCCGGCCATCGCCGCGTCCCGATCGAGGTATGCGGACATTTGCGATCTCCAGAATCGGTTTGAGACCTATCTCGACGATAAGGTTGAGAGCCTGTCTCGCGAGGAGCGAGAGAGCGAGGTCAACAAAGCCCGATCCGAGGTGCTTCACGCCTGCCGGTCAGCCGCCGAGGCCGCCCCTGGTATCTTCTCACTCACCGTGCCGACAGGCGGCGGAAAGACACTCTCTTCAATGTCGTTCGCTCTCCGTCACGCCAGACGGTACAGTCTCCGGCGCGTCATCGTGGTCATCCCGTACACAAGCATCATCGAACAGAACGCCGAGGAATACCGGGGCGCGCTCGGCGCCGAGAACGTCATCGAGCACCATTCCAACCTTGATCCAGAAACCCGTGAGGGCCGATATGCCGACGATCTGGTCCGGCGCCACGAACTCGCGTGCGAGAACTGGGACGCGCCGGTGATCGTCACAACCACGGTCCAGTTCTTCGAGTCTCTGTTCTCGAGCCATCCCTCGCGCTGTCGGAAGCTTCACAATATCGCGCAAAGCGTGGTGATTCTCGACGAGGTCCAGACCCTTCCCGAGCAGTTCCTTGTCCCCATTATCGATGCACTCAACCAGTTGGTCTCGAATTACGGATGCTCTGTGGTCCTGTCTACGGCGACTCCGCCGGCCCTGACGGCGCGTGACAGTTTCCCCGCCGGACTGAACAATGTCCGACCGATCGTCCGCGAGCCCGCGACCCTCTTCCAACGGTTGGCCCGCGTGACTTACTCCTGGCCAGACGGCGATGACGAACCGACAGACTGGGATGAGTTGGCAGCGGAACTGGCGGACGAGCCGCAGGTGCTCGCCGTGGTTCATCGGCGTAAAGACGCTCGGGAGCTCGCCAGGGAAATGAGTGCAGGACAGACGACGCCACCGTGATCCACCTGTCCGCCCTGATGTGCCCGGCCCATCGCTCCGCCGTGCTGAAACGCGTGAAGGCAGCCCTGAATGCCGGCTCACCCTGCCGCCTCGTCTCTACTCAGCTCGTCGAGGCGGGTGTGGATATCGACTTCCCTGTCGTCTATCGCGCCCTGGCCGGACTCGACAGTGTGGTACAAGCGGCGGGACGCTGCAATCGCGAGGGGCGGTTGAACTGCGGCCGCGTCGTCGTCTACCAGGCGCCGACCGACCCGCCCCCAGGAACGCCACAGCGAGCGGCCGAGACCACGCGCTCCCTGCTCAATGAAAAAGGAAGCGAGCTCGACCCGAACGACCCGGCCCTGTTCGATATCTACTTTCGCATGCTCTATCACACCGGCCACCTCGACGCCCGCGGCATCCAGGCGCTCTGCGAGGGCTTCAACTTCGCGACAGTCGCCAAGCGATTCCGTTTGATCGAGGATCAGTTCTCGCAAACGGTAATTGTCCCGTACGGCGAGGGTCCGACGCGGCTGGACGCGCTTCACGAACAGGGGCCAAGCCGCAAGACGCTCCGGGCTCTCCAGCCCTACACGGTAAACATATACAGCCGTTCGTTTGAACAGCTCGTCGATGCCGGGGCGCTCGAGGAGATCTCGGAGCGGCTCTTTGCACTGGCGCCCGGCTTTGAGCACCTCTACGACGATTCGTTCGGCCTCATGGATGGCGACGAGCCGAGGGCAAATCCCGGCTCGCTGATTGTGTAACTCACCCTGTTCTGGAGGAGGGAATGAAATGGCATCGAATCGCAGCCCGACACTGAGCCTGCGCGCCCGCGGCCCGCTAGCCTGCTTCACCCGGCCGGAGTTGAAGGTAGAGCGAATGTCCTACCCGGTTATGACGCCGTCCGCCGCCCGCGGCCTGATCGAGGCCGTCATCTGGAAGCCGGCCATCCAATGGCAGGTCGAGCGCATCAAGGTGTTGAAGGAGATCAAGTTCATCTCCTTCCGCCGAAACGAGGTGAACTCGAAGGCCAGTGCGCCCAAGGCCGCCATCGTCAACGAGGGCGGACCCGCCCCGGTCTACTTCGCCGACGATGACCGGGCGCAGCGCAACACCGTGGCCCTCCGGGATGTCGATTACGTGGTCGACGCCCACTTCACGATGACCGACCGCGCCGGGCCCGACGACAATCTCTACAAGTTCATCGACATGTTCAGCCGCCGGGTCGAAAAGGGGCAACACTTCCATCAGCCCTACTTCGGTTGCCGGGAGTTCGCCGCCGAGGTCCTTCCAGCAGACGACGCGCCTGAGCCCATCGGCGACACCCGCGACCTCGGGTTGAT
>JAWODX010000373.1:0-5123 GCA_046483085.1 Planctomycetota bacterium | reverse complement strand
GGATGAGAGTACCCTTCGCCGTCTCAAAGAGTGCAAACTGGCCGTCAGTCCGCAGCGGCCCCTCCGTGCAGTGCCAGGGCCCGCTTTTGCAGGTCACGGACCGCCACGTTCTCGGCCTTCTCCATCACGGCGTAGTCGATCGAGACCTTCCGCAGGCCTTCGTACTCGCGGCGGATGACGTCCGCGGCGCGGTCCGTCCCGATGGCCGGGCGGATCCGTTCCATAGCCGTGTGCAGGTCGGGTGCGTGCTTCGCCATGGCGTCGAGGATCACGTTGGCCCGCCAGACGAAGTTCCCGCTGTTCCAGTAATACTCGCCCGACGCGAGCATCTGCCGCGCGGTCTCGAGATCGGGTTTCTCCGTGAACCGCTCGACCGTGAACACGGCTGCCTCCTGGCGGACGGCGATCGGATCGCCGCGATGGATGTATCCGAAGCGGGTCTCGGGCGCAGGCGGGCGGATGCCGAAGGTCACCAGCTTCCCCGTCTGAGCCACGTCGGCCGCGGCCTCGACCGCTGCACGGAACGGACCGGCCTGCGCGATCAGGTTGTCGCCCGGCATGCACAGCATCACCGCGTCCGGGTCGGCGACGTGTACGATGAGCGCGCCGAGCGCCACACACGCCGCCGAGTCGCGCGGCATCGGCTCCCCGACCACGTTCTCGGGCGGGAGCCGGGGCAGGGCCCGGCGGATGCCCGGCGCCTGGGACGCCGACGTGATGCACCGGATGCGGTCGGCGGGGATCAGCGGCTCGATCCGCTCGACCGTCTGCTCGAGCATGTTCTTCTCGCCGACGATGGGGAGCAGGTACTTGGGCGAGTCGGCCCGGCTGCGGGGCCAGAACCGCGTGCCGGCCCCGCCCACCATCAGGACGGCGTGGAGCATGGCTCCTCCTTCTGCTTGCCGAGGATGTCGATCGCCTTGCCCAGGCGCCGGTCGAGCAGGCCGGGCTCGACATCGAGGAACCGGGCCAGGTGCCCGGCCGCCTCGCCGGTCCGGCCCAGCGCCACGAGGATCATCCCGCGCATGTAGTCGCACCATTCCTGGTAGAGGAACACGTCGCCGCCCGTGGGCAGGGTGTCGAGCAGCTCGAGCGCCGTGTCGTACTGGCCGAGCCGGTAGGCGACGGCAGCCCGGTAGAGCTGGCCGACGTCGCCGAGCGGGGAGTCCGAGGGGACTTGGCGGAGCTGTGCGTCCGCCTCCTGGAATCGGCCGGATTCGGCCAGCGCGGCCCCGTAGAGCACGCGGAGCGCCGGCGCGTCGGGCTTCTTCTCCATCGCCCGGGCCAGGTGCGCCGCGGCGCTCTTCGGCCGCCCCGTCTCGAGCAGGCGCTCGCCGCGCCGCATGCACTTCGCGACGGACACGCCGGAGAGGTCGTCGGGCGGCTCGTCGCGCCGCGGGGTCTCGGGCTCGGGCGGAACCGCGCCGGAATCGGAGCCGACCGCCTTGAACAGTTCGGACTCGACCCGGGCCAGCACCCAGCCGAGGATCTCCAGGTTGTCGGTCACCGGCCCGGCGAGCAGCGCCTCACAGCCCTCCCGGACTTGGCCCCGGACGATCGCCTCGGCGGCTCGGAGCGTGGGGACGATCGGGTTCCGCGGTGCGAGTTCCTCCGCCCGGCGGAGCGCGTCGCCCGCCGCGTCGCCCTCGCCGAACCGGAGCGTCAGGTGGGCGGCGAACAGCGCGGGGACGGCATCGTCGGGGGCCGCGGCCCGCGCCCGGTCGATCTTGCGGACGGCCTCTTCGCCGCGGCCGGCGCGGGCCAGGGCCAGCGCGTGTTGGACGAGGAGCCGGGGGTCGCCCGAATCGGACTCCTCGAAGGTCGCCAGTGCGTCGTCGACACGGCCGCGGCGCTCGAGCTTCTGAGCGCGCCGGAGCGTGCTGTGGGTCGATGTCATGGCGGCGGCATGATGGCATGCCCCGGCGGCGCTGTCAAGCCGGCCGGCGCCGACGGCGGCGCGAGGCGATCCGAGAGGGGACTACCAGGGATGGCGGACGGTGATGGGGGCTCCGCCGCGGGAGCCGGCGAAGAGGAGCTCGGTTCCGTCCTCGCTGTTGCGGAGGCCGGACACGTTGTCGTAGCGCCCGTCGAGCGGTTCGCCGTCCTTGACCACGAACCACTTCTTGCCGGACCGGGCGGCGTAGGCGAGGGCGCGGCCGTCGGGGCTGAACAGGAGCCGGACGACGTTGTTCGCCTGCAGCGGTTCGCCGCGCGGCTCGCCGTCGAGCAGCACGACCCATCCGTCGGCGGTTCGGACGGGGACGGCGACGTGGCGGGAATCGGGGCTGAATGCCAGTTGACGCATGTCGTGGGCCTCGAACGGCTCTCCGAGCCGCTTGCCATCCTTGACGAGGATGTATTGCTCATCGTCTGTCATGGCGACGAAGGCGAGGCTCTCGCCGTCGGGCCCGAACGCCCAGGTCCAGATGCGGTTGTATCTCTGGGTGATCGGTTTTCCGTCGCGGGCCAGGAATTGCCGGTTGTCGGCGACGGCGCGGCACACGACGCTCTCGCTCCCGGGAACGAACCGAAGCTCCTGGGCATCGTCCAGCTCCAGGTCCCGGCCCAGCTCCTGGCCGTCCTTGACGAGGGTCGGGCGGTAGTCGGACCATCCGACGAATGCGACGGACGAGCCGTCGCCGCTCAGCGCCAGGTCTCCGATCTGCTGGCACCCCTTGCTGACCTTCTTGCCGTCCTTCACGATGAACCACTCGCCGTTCTTCCTGGCGGGGAAGGCGAGGGAGGAGCCGTCGAGGCTGAATTCGGGCCGGCCGACCCGGTCGTATTCCCCGCCGACCGGTGTGCCATTTCTGATGACCTGCCACCGGTCGCCGGTTCGCGCGGGGAAGGCGACGTCGTGGGCGGACGGGCTGTGGACGGGCGGGAACACCTCGTCGTACTTCCCGCCGACCTGTTTTCCGCCGCGCTCGACGACCCGCTTGCTGCCGGACTCCTTGACCACGGTGACCGTGCCGTCGCCGGAAACGGTCGGCTCGGCCAACGGCTCCTCGCGGTCACAGGCGGTTCCGGCCCCGAGGGCGAGCAGGAGCGTGAAGAGGAGCGCCGGGCGCATCGGTTGTTTGCTGTGGTTCATCGCGGGTCAATCACCGGGGTCCGGGGTCCACATTCCGGGCGTGATGTCCTCGACGTACAGGGCGCGGACGCTGCCGTCGCCGAGGAGTGCGTTGGCTCGGTCGCTGTGGCGGGTGGCGACGCTATCGAGCGAGTCGTCTTCGTCCATCCCGTCATGATCGATGACCCAGCTCTGGTAGTCCATGACCAGGATGGTGTCGGCAGCGAAGCTGCGGCGGTCGCGCCCGACGAGGTTGTTGTAGCCGTAGCTGCATTCGCCGGTCGGCGGTTCCCATTCGGGGTGGAGCCAGTGCTCCTTGTTCTCCATTTCCAGGATCATGGCTCCCATGGCGGTGCTGTAGACGTCTCCGCCGGAGTTGCCGCCGCCGTCGATCGAGCTGGTCCCGCAGCAGTCATAGGGGAAGAAGCTGGTTGGCTTGCCGGCGTCTGTGGGCTGGCCGGAGACCATGTGCTGCAAGACCAACTGGGGATAGACGGCGGCCCACGGCTCCCAGTACTTGCCGCCCGTGCGGAGCAGCCCCAGGTTGATGAAGTAAGCGGTGTGGAAGTCCTTCCCGCCCTCGTTCTGGAAATACTCGGGCGAGGTCGGATGACTCCCCGGGCCTTCGAGCATGACGTCGGCCTGCTTTACCACGGCCCCGCTGCCCGGGCTCTGGCCCATGACGAGCCTGCAGGCGAGCATCACGGGGACCATCCGCTCCATGCTGCTGGCCCCCGCAGGGATTCGCCCCTCCGGGTACGGCGGGTACCACCAGTAGGTGCTGTAGCCGAACGGGGAGGTTCCCTGGTAGCAGAACTGGTCGAACCTCCTGCGGTCGCGCGCAGAGAGCGGGATGCCGACCTTGTCGCACATGGACATGGCCTGGTACGACCAGCCGCAGAGCGGGGTCTCGATCTTGTAGCCCCGGAACTCGCCGGGGTTCGCGGCGTATGGCGGGTTGTAGTACTTGGGCGGGGCGCCGTAGTAGTAGAATCCTCCGCACTCCCAGTCGCCGACCTGGCGGCCATGATGTGCGGAGAGGTGCTGCAGGCCGAGCTGGGCGGACCGCCGCGCCTTCTGGCGGAGGCTCGCGTCCTCCAGGGTCCCGGCAGCCGAGGCCATGGCCAGCGTGCAGATGGACTGGGCCCACATGATCTGCTGGTCACGGCCGTCGGCGTCGAAGCAGCCGAGGTCGTCGGTCCCGCCGCTCTTCTTCTGTACGCGGTCGAGATACCCGACCGCGAGCCGGACGGTCTCGGCGAACTCGGCCGGCTCCTTGTCGTTGCATCCGTAGCCGAGGAACGCGAGCAGGGCCAGCCCGCTGATCCCCTCGTAGTAGGGGTACCAGCTCGGATGGTCGCCCCAAATCCCCTTCACGACGTTGACCGTCGGCCAGCGGCCGCGGTTGCCCCCTTCCTTGATCTGCTTCGAGCTCAGCCAGCGCAGGAGCCCGAGCACGGGTTGGGCGTAGTGACGGGCGGGCGGCGGTCCGTCGAGGCCGGCCAGGTGGCCGAGCGGCGGCGGCTCGCCCGCCACCGGGCACGCGAAGACCCGCGGGTCGCGAAGGTGCGTCAGGTACAGCGTCCCGTACCAGAACCGGCCGGTGTACGGGTTCCACGCCATGGGCATCAGTCCGTCGCTCGCGTTCTGGTACATCACCAGGGCCTGGCCGATTTTCTCCAGCCGGCTCTGGCACTTGACCTGCATGCTCTTGGCGTACATCCGCTCGCCCACCACGAACACCAGCGAGACCAGGATCAGGATGACGGCGATCACCACGAGCAGCTCGGTCAGTGAGAATGCGGCCTTCCGCCCGGATCGTGGCATTGGGCGAGACATCGTTCGTTGCCCCGGTGCTGCTGTGAGGGCTGAAAACACGAAATTGTCACAGCATATTCCTACGCAAATTGTACGCTGCCGGCGCGGCGCTCGTCAAGCGTGCGGGCCGCTGCCGGAGAGAACGCTTGCCTTTGTCGACATAGGCGATATCATCCGGGGAACCGGCCGAACCACGCGACGGGGACCGGGCGCAGAAGAGGGAAGGGCGATG
>JAWODX010000296.1:0-9752 GCA_046483085.1 Planctomycetota bacterium | reverse complement strand
CTGTCAGGAGCGGAACGGCATAAGGCCTTGACAGAACAGACGCTATGCAGCTCGCGTTGGGCTTTCCCGGTGGCAGACAAGAATGTCTGCCCCACCAATGCGATGGGCCGGTGGGGCAGGCATTCCTGCCTGCCCAGCCCATTCCGCGGGGGTTCCAGAACGCAGGCAGCGAGGAGAAGTAGCGTTGTAGTGCTAAGCATATCACACGGTCCCGCGACAGTCAAGCATGAACCGCCGACAAACCGGAATAAATCTTTGTCATGCAGACATTTACGTGTCACACGCCGCCCGAGCCCACTTCTGTCGGCGGCGTCTATCGAGAGCCCGAAAACTTGCAACAATCTCGCAAAACAGGGCGTCAGTCGGGAACGCCCTCCAGCAGGTGTTCCAGGTAGTCGACGACCCGCTCAGGCGTCCGGTTGTTGGGCGGCAGGACGAGGTGGGCGGAGGTCGACGAGAGGACGCGGACGTCGGCCCCGGCGGTCGACAATGGTTCGACGAGCTCGCCGTCCTCGAACTTGAGCAGCAGGTGGTCGCCCCGGAGCCCGAGGTACGTCAGCTTTCTGGGCTGCAGGCGGACGCGGAGCCGGTGTTTGGCGATGAGGTTGACGACGAGGTCGGGCGGCCGGCCGAAGCGGTCTTCCAGCTCGGTCTCCGTGTCGCGAAGCTCGTCCACCGACCGCGCCCGGGCCAGCCGCCGATAGGCCTCCATCTTCAGCACGTCGCTCCGGATGTACTCGCTCGGGATGTAGGCGTCGAGCTGCAGGTCCATGTCGATCTCGGTCCGCTCCTCGATCGACTCGTGCTTGAGTTCGCGGACCGCCTGTTCGAGCAGGCGGCAGTAGAGCTCGTAGCCGACGGCGGCGATGTGGCCGCTCTGCTCGGCGCCGAGGATGTTCCCCGCCCCGCGGATCTCCAGGTCGCGCATGGCCAGCTTGAACCCGGACCCCAGCTCGCTGTACTCCTCGATCGCCTTGAGCCGCTTCAGCGCCTGGCGGGTGATCGGCCGGCTCTCGGGGAGCAGGAGGTAGGCGTACGCCCGGTGCTTGTAGCGGCCCACGCGGCCGCGGAGCTGATGCAGGTCGGCGAGCCCGAACCGGTCGGCCTCGTGGATGATGATCGTGTTGGCGGAGGGGATGTCGAGGCCGGACTCGATGATGGACGTGCAGACGAGCACGTCGCCGTCGCCCGCCACGAACGCGCTCATCCGCCGCGCGAGCTGCCGTTCTTTCATCTGGCCGTGCGCGATGATGAGCCGCGCCTCCGGCACGAGCCCGGCCAGCCGGTGCGCCACGTGGTCGATGTCGTGGACGCGGTTGTGCACGAAGAAGACTTGCCCGTCGCGGTTCAGCTCGCGGAGGATGGCGTCGCGGATCAGGTCGTCGTCGAACCGGCGCACCTCGGTGTGGATGGCCATGCGGTCCTGCGGCGGGGTGGTCAGCGAGGAGATGTCGCGCAGCCCCAGCATCGACATGTGCAGCGTTCGCGGGATCGGCGTCGCGGTCATGGTCAGCACGTCGACGGTGTACCGGAGCCGCTTGAGCCGCTCCTTGTGGACGACGCCGAACCGCTGCTCCTCGTCGATGATGACGAGTCCGAGGTCGTTGAACGCCACGTCGCGGCTGAGCAGCCGGTGGGTACCGATGAGGATGTCGAGCCGGCCCTCGGCCAGCGCGGCGAGGGTCTCCTTCTGCTCGCCCGGCGTCTTGAACCGGCTGATGAAATCGACGAACACGGGGTAGTCGGCCATCCGCTCGGTGAACGTGCCGTAGTGCTGCTGGCTGAGGACGGTGGTGGGGACGAGCATGGCGACCTGCTTGCCGCCCTCGACGGCCTTGAACGCGGCCCGCATCGCCAGCTCGGTCTTCCCGTAGCCGACGTCCCCGCACAGGAGCCGATCCATGGGCTGGGCCGAGTGCATGTCCCGCTTGATCTCGCCGGCGGCGTAGGTCTGGTCGGCCGTCTCGGGATAGATGAAGGCCTCCTCGAACTCGCGCATCATGTGGTCGTCGGGCGGGAACCGGACGCCGGGGGCTTTTTCGCGGGCGGCCTGGACTTCGAGCAGGTCGAGTGCGAGCTGGCGGACCGCATCCCGCGCCGCCTGCTTCCGCTTCTCCCACCGCTCGCCGCCCAGCTTGCTCAGCGACGGCGCCGCCGCCGAACCCAGATACTTCTGGACCAGGTCGATCTTGGTGACCGGCACGTACAGGCGGACTGCGTCGGCGAACTCCAGGTCCAGGAACTCCCGCATCTCGCCCGCCTTCTCCAGGCGGACCAGCCCGCGATACCGGGCGATCCCGTGCGACACGTGCACCACGTAGTCGCCCTTCCCCAGCTCGGCGAAACTCTCGATCGGCTCGCTCCGGGCACGCGGCCGCAGCGCCCGGTGCTGGTGATACCGGTGGAAGATGTCGTGGTGGGCGATGAACGTCGTGCGGCCCGTGCCGAACTGGAAGCCGTGCCACAGGTGCCCGATCGCGTAGCCGAGCTCGGGCGCGTCCTCGAGGGCCGTCCCGGCGAGCAGTTCCCGGAGCCGCTGCTCCTCGGCCGCGTTGTTGCAGAACACGAACACCCGGTCGCTGGTCTCGACGTAGCCGGCGAGCTCGTCGGGCAGGCGGTCGACCCGGCCGGTGAACCGCTCGGTCGGCGCGGTGTCGAAGTTGACGCCGGCCGCGTGCCTCGGCAGGCGGAGCACGCTGGTCTCGATGATCGGGTGCTCGCTCCACGCCCGGGCCACCTTCTCGTAGTCGAACAGCCGGCCCTTGTCCCGCTCGGCGGCGGCCAGCCGCTCCGCGCGCTCCTGGATCTCGACCGGCTCGGCGAGGAGGACGAGCCAGTCGCGGGGGACGTAGACGAGGAAGGTGGGCACGTCCCCCATCACGACGACGTGGGGATAGGCCTCGCCGCCGATGGCGAGGATCCGCGCCGTGTCGACGAGCTTCAGCGACCGCTGCGTGCCCGGATCGTACTCGCGCACCGATTCGATCTCGTCGCCGAAGAACTCGATCCGAAGCGGCCGGAACGTGCCGAACGGGTAGACGTCGACAATGCCGCCGCGGGCGGCGAACGTGCCGGGGATCTCCGCCACGTCCTCCCGCTCGAACCCCTGGTCCACCAGCAGCTCGGCCAGCGCGCGCGGCTCGAGCTCGTCACCGGTTCGGAACTCGAGCGTCGACGCCAGGAGAGTGTCGGGCGGGACGACCGGCTGGAGCAGTGCCTGGACGGACGTGATCACCGTCTCCGGCCGCGCCTGGTCCGGCTCGTCCCGCTCGAAGAGCAGCGCCTCGAGCACGCCGAGCCGGTCGCCGAAGACCTCGTGGTTGATCAGCTCGGGCTCCTCGGGCAGTGCGTCCCAGGCCGGGAAGGCCATGGGGCGGAGCTCGGAGAACAGGCGGAAGTCGGCGGCAAACTCGTCCGCCGTCTCGGGGCTCGGAGTGACCACCAGGATGCCGCTCGGGAGTTGGTCCGGCGGGAGGTCCGGCCCGACGCCCTTCTCGAGGGCCCGGGCGAGCCCGGCCGCGAAGTAGGCGCACCCTGAGCCCCACAGCCCGCCGACGCGTGCCCGGGGAGTCGGCCCGGACTCCGCCGCCGCCAGGTCGCTCAGTATCCGCGAGAGCTCTCGGCCCTCCAGGATCGGCTCCAGCAGGTCCATCTACGCGCATTATATCCCGGACGGCGTCCCGCGGCAACGCTAGCCTCGCCGGGCGCCCGTGATTCGGACGGTTTTCCTGAATGGGCGGGGCTGTCGGGGCGCGGAAATGGGCGGGGAGTCTTTCCGCATGTTTTCGGGGTCTTGGCGGGACACGGGGGGCAGCGGATCGAGGAAGTGTTCGTCTGTCCGGACAGACGAACACTTTGCCGAGCCCGCCCCACGTTCGGCATCCTCCGCTCAACCGCCATCTGATTGACCCGGCAGGGCGGAGATCGCGCATCGTCCGGCGAACGATTGATTCGGGCCCCCCGGATGCCTATAATCCCGGCTGTCCCGTGGCCGGTTCGCCGGCCGGTACGAGAACCCGCTGCTGGGCGCCGCGGCGGCGGCCATCGAGTCAGAGGAGGGCGCGGAGTCCGATGAAAGTGCTGATCACCGATACGCTGTCCGACGCCGGGAAGGAGATTCTGAAGGCCGCCGGGCACGAGGTCCTGGACGGCACCGGCCTGTCCGGCCAGGAACTGCTCGACGCGGTCGCGGACTCCCACGCGCTGATCGTGCGAAGCGGGACGCAGGTGACGGCCGAGGTGATCGAGGCGGGCCGGGAGCTGACCGTGATCGGCCGGGCGGGGGTCGGCGTGGATAACATCGACCTCGACGCCGCCACCCGGCAGGGGGTGGTCGTGATGAACACGCCGGAGGGGAACACCATCTCCGCCGCCGAGCTCACCATGGCCATGATCCTCGCGCTCTCCCGTCACATCCCCCAAGCCCAGATGAGCCTTGTGCAGGGGAAGTGGGACCGCAAGGCATTCCGGGGGACCGAGCTGCGCGGGAAGACCCTGGGGATCATCGGGGTGGGGCGGATCGGCCGGGCCGTGGCCCGGCGAGCCGCCGCGTTCGGCATGAAGGTCGTCGGCTACGACCCCTTCATCGCCAGCGCCGCCAGCCAGACGCTCGACATCGAAATGACCGAGTTCGACGAGCTCATCCGGACCGCCGACTACATCAGCGTCCACACCCCGCTCACCGACGAGACACGGGGGATGCTCGGCGCCGACGAGATCGCGAAGATGAAGGACGGCGTCCGCCTGGTCAACTGCGCCCGGGGCGGGATCGTCGACGAGGCCGCGCTGGTCGAGGGCCTGACGTCGGGCAAGGTGGCCGGCTGCGCCCTCGACGTCTACGCGGCCGAGCCGCCGACCGAGAGCCCGCTGCTCGGCCTGGAAAACGTCGTCTGCACCCCGCACCTGGGGGCGCTGACTCGCGAGGCGCAGCAGAGCGTCGCCGAACAGGTCGCCACGCAGGTCTGTGAGGTGCTGGACGGGAAGCCGGCCCGGAACGCGGTCAACGCCCCGATGATCGAGCCCGAGACGCTGGCGAACGTGCAGCCGTACGCCGAGCTCGCCGCCAGGCTCGGCAAGGCGGTCGTCCAGCTCTGGGACAAGCCGATCGAGGAGATCCGCGTCACCTACGCCGGCGAATTCGCCGAGAACCCGCTCGAATTCGTCACCGCCTCCCTGCTCACCGGCATCCTGTCGATGCTCATGGAAGGGCCCGTGAACCAGGTGAACGCGCCCATCATCGCCCGCGAGCGCGGCGTGCGGGTCTCCGAGGTCACCACCCCGCAGTCCAAGGACTTCTCCAACCTGCTCACCGTCGAAGTGGGCGACGGCCCCGAGGCGCTCTCCATCTCCGGCGCGTTCTTCGGCATCAACGACCCGCGGATCGTCCGGATCAACGCCTATCACGTCGACGTCGTCCCCGACGGCTACATCATCGTCTGCAGCAACAAGGACAAGCCGGGCGTGATCAGCTACGTCAGCACCATCCTCGCCGAACACGAGGTCAACATCGCGAACATGACCGTCGGGCGGGACGTGCGCGGCGGGACCGCGGTCACTGTCATCAACGTCGACGACGCGCTATCCGACGACGTCCTCGCCGCCATCAAGTCCTCCCCCATCATCTTCGACGCCAAGCTCATTCGGCTGTAGGCGGTACCCGCGGCTCACGACGTGGGATCTGTGCTGTCGCCCGCTGCCCGGGGTCCGGCCGCAGCGGCGCGACCGTCCGCGTGAATCCCTCTCCCTCCCCGAGGGAGCGGCGCGACCGTCCGCGTGAATCCCTCTCCCTCCCCGAGGGAGAGGGGGGGTATCGACTCGCCCCGGCATCAATGCGAGCGTGCGCGTAGAGACGGCCGGCGGTCGGATTCCGCGTTTGCCCTTTGGTGCTTGAGATTTGTATGCGATTTGCGGCCTGTGACCTGGTGCTTCTCCGCAGGGCCGTGCTCAGCGGGCGTACTGGGCGGTCCAGCGCTCGGCCTTTCGCACGAGCCCGTCGGCCTCGTCCTTCGACGCGCAGCGGACATTCATCAGCAGGCCGCGCGGGGAGGCGACTTCGAGGATCGGCTCGACGTCCTCGGGCGCCGCGCCGATCTGGACCGGCTTGCCGAGGTCCTGCATCCGCTTGATCAGCGGCGCCCATTTCCGCATCGGCCCGTGCCCCTCGCCGGCGATCCAGTTCAGCGCCTGGATGCCGGGGACGGCGGCGACGCTCGGGATGTGGCGGACCGCGTCCGGGCCGTCCACGTGGTAGATCGCGTGGTCGAGGTGCGCCGCCTGCCGCCGGAGGACCGGGACGATGTGCCGGTCGAACATCGCCTCGGAGAGCATGCACGAGAAGTCGCTCTGCATGGTGTACGACTTGCCGGGCGAGTAGATGCCGAACGTCCCGGCCGAGCCGTGCTGGCCGGCGGCGCGGATCAGCCCGTAGAGCTCGTCGATGGCGCGCTCCCACAGGTCGCACATCCGGCTCATCGTCTCGTCGACCTTGTCCGGCACGTCGGCGAAGTCCATCAGCGCGTTCTGCGTCCCGCGCAGCGCGGCGATGTCGTCGCCGGGATGCGAGAGGTCGGTCAGCCCGACCCAGAACCGGTCGCGCCCGCGCTCGGCGGCGGCCCGGGTCATCTCCTGCATCACCCGCCACCAGCGGTTGGCCGGGTCGATGGTGAGCTCGGGCGGGTCGTCCCAGCTCTCGATGATCGGCTCGAGCCAGCAGGTGCGCGTCCGGTGGTAGCTGAGCCGGCAGCCGACGAACGCCGCCAGGCAGACGGGGCCGAGGAACGGCATGTAGTAGGGGAAGTTGTCGCCGGCGTAGTACGTCGCTGCGAACTGCTGCTCGAACAGCTCGAGGTTGTAGTCGGTGTCCGTCCAGAAACGGTCCAGGTCGAGGTCGGGCGGGTACCGGAACGGCCGCGCCGGATCGCGCGGGGCGGAGATCATGATCGCCATGCGGTCCACGATCTCGCCCTCCCACCAGGCGAGGTGCCGCTCCTTGATCTTCTCCCAATCGTCCACGTAGGGCACCCGTCACCTCCTGGCCGGAGGCGAGATTTTAAGCAAACGCATGTCGGCCCACAACTGCGGACCAGGTCGGGGACGTGGCAGCGGAGCCCGACGGGTGTTAGCACTACAACGCTACAGTGCCGCAAGCGGATCGGCGCAAGGCACGGGCGAAGAACGCAATACGGAGCTCTTCACCTGTATCGTGGCAGACAAGAATGTCTGCCCCACCGATGCGGCGGACTCTGGCCGGTGGGGCAGGCATTTCTGCCTGCCGGGCCATTGCGCGGGGCTGCCGCAGCGCAGGCAGCGAGGAAAACCAGCGTTGTAGTGTTAGAATGGAGCGGAGTCACAGGGCGACCGTCGGCCGGAGGCGCAGAGCACCGGGAATGGACGGTCCGGCAGAACCGCTTACGGGGGCGACATGATGACCGTGATGAATATGATGGAACTGCTGAGCGCGGCCGTCGTTGTGTTCCTTGCGGCGACGCCCGGCCCGGCGGCGGAAGCGCCGACGTGGCTGGAGATCGACGGGACGGTGTACGGGGCGAAGCCGGACAGGCGCGGTCCCATCGGCGGCGGCGCCGGCTACAAGAACGTCGTCACGAAGGGCGACTACGTCGTGAAGGACCTCGACGGCCTGCTCGCCGCGCTGAAGAAGGCGAAGGCGGGCGAGGTCGTCTTCATCCCGGGCGAACGGGCGATCGACCTGACCGCCCGCATTTACATCGAGGAGCTCGTGCTCGAGATCCCGGAGGGCGTCACGCTGGCCGGAAGCCGCGGGCACAAGGACAGCGAAGGGGCACAACTGACGAGCGACGCGCTCAAGACGCCGGTCATGATCCGGGCCACAGGCCCGAACGTGCGCGTCACCGGGCTCCGCCTTCGGGGGCCGAACACGAAACGATACATCGAGCACCACCGCCGCTCGTTCGGGCGCGGCGGCAGGGGCCGGACATACTACTACAAGCTGCCGACGTCGAACGGCATCCGGACAGACCACCCGCGGCTGGAGGTGGACAACTGCGAGATCTCGGGGTGGAGCCACGCCGGCGTCGATCTGCGGAAGGGCGACGGGCACAAGATCCACCACAACACCATCCACCACTGCCAGTACCAGGGGCTGGGCTACGGGGTCTGCCACAACACCGCGTCGTCGCTGATCGAGTTCAATCTGTTCGACCGGAACCGCCATTCGATCGCGGGCACGGGCCGGCCCGGCTGCGGCTACGTGGCCCGGCACAACGTCGAGCTGGGCGTCTCGCTGAGCCACTGCTTCGACATGCACGGCGGGCGCGACCGGAAGGACGGGACGAACGTCGCGGGCACGAGCATCGAGATCCACAACAACACGTTTCGCGCGCCGCAGACGCCCGTGGTGATTCGCGGCGTCCCGCAGGAGAAATGCGAGGTGCACCACAACTGGTTCGTCCGGCACCGCTCGGCGCGGCACGCCGTCCGAGCCCGGGCCAGGACGACGGTCACGGACAACGCCTACGGCGCGAAGCCGAAGACGGCGGAGTGAGAAGCGGTCATCGGTCATCGGTCATCGGTCAATGGTGACCGCACATCAGGCGCGATCAGGCCCGAATGGCCAATGACAGATGGGTCTGCTCACCGCCCCGCTGCATCCCCAGAACGCCGCGAGCGGAGGTAGGGACCGGGATCATGCGGCGCCGAGGGCCACGTACACCCTGCCGCGTTCTCGGAGCCAGTCGACGTCGCCGGCTTGTGCGTGGCGTTCAACCTCGCGCAGGAACTCGACGGTCTCGGGCTCGTAGCACGGTTCGCTCGGGTCATCCTCCGGAATGACTGCGTCGACTTCGACGGCGACGACGCATTCCTCCGTGTGCACCCACCGCAACCGCTTGACGCGTTTTCCTTTGAGTCGCATGTGTCACCCCATCACTCGGGCGTCTGATCTTACCGTCCCCAACCGGCTCCGCAAGATGGTGGCCCGCTGGTAACTGGTAACTGACAACTGATAACTGAAAACTGGTCACTGGCTACTTGCCGCGGATGCAGCGGATGGCCCAGGCGGCCTCGGCGCGGAGGTGCGGGAGCGGGTCGGACTTCGCCATCTCGCGGAGGGCGGGCAGCGCTTTGTCGGTGCCGACGCGGCCGAGGCCGGCGGTCGCCGCCTGCCGGACCCACCGCGAGCCGTCGTTCAGTGCGATCAGCAGGCCGGGCTCGGCCGCGGCCCGGCCGGTCTCGGCGAGGCCCGTCGCCGCCCGGTACCGCACGTATCGGTCGGCGCTCTTCAGCGCCTCGGTCAGGCCGGCGATGCCCTCCGGCGCCCCGGCCGCGGCGAGCGCCGCGTCGACCCGCACCCGGCCGCGGGTGCGGCAGTTCTCCCGCTTCGCGAGCGCCTCGTCGGCGACGTCCGCCCCGCCGATCCGCACGAGCGCGTCGAGCTCGGCCGCCAGCGTGACCTTCGTGTCCTCGTCCGCGATCGCCTTCCGCAGAGCGGGCAGCGCGGCCGGATCGTTCCGGACCGCGAGCAGGCCGGCGATCTTCGCCCGGCCGGAGTGGTCCGCCTTCTTGAAATACCGGATGAGCTCGTCGGTCGGCCCCTCGTGGGCGAGCAGCTCGAGGTAGAGCCCCTTAGCCCACTTCCGCTTGCCGATCGCCTTCTTGAGCTCGCGGCGGGCGTCCTGGCCGCCGAACGCGATGAGCGCGGCCATCCCCATGTTGCGGACCCAGTCGTGCTTACAGTTCCAGGTGATGTCGGCGGCGGTCTCGGGCGTCGGGGCGCG